>JBDGQF010000102.1:0-1461 GCA_042219255.1 Halobacterium sp.
CACTCGTCGTGTATCCGGCGATTACGGACATCTCCGGGAACTGGTCGGTCGTCCACGCGGTCGGCCCGCTGGCGGTCCCGGCGGCCGTCGGCGTCCGCCTGGTCGTCGACCGCGGCGTCTCCGGCTACCGGAGCGGTGACTACGTGAGCGTCGCGCTCGCCGCCATCGTGTTGCTGGCCGCGGCGGGACAGATGGGTGCGGTGGCGGCGGAGACGTCGTTCGTGATGCCCCAGGACGAGGACAACGAACTCGTGCAGTACGGCCAACCGGGGAGTGACATGCGGGAGACGCTGAACGCCGTCGAGCGCGTCGCGCCGCCGAACGAGGGGACTGACGTCCTCTACTACGGCGAGCACTTCCACGTCCCGGGCGACTACGACAAGACCGACCCGGGCGGCGTCGCCGGCACGAACTGGTTCAACAGGCTGCCGCTGCCGTGGTACACGGAGCGCGCCGGCGCGCAGACGGCGTCGACGCTCCGCCTGGAAGAGCCGTCCAGTACTGGCGTCACCGACCGGTCGCCGAGCATCGAGGGGACTGACGTGCCGGTCGTCATCACGCGCGCGAAGCACTACGGGGACGTCGCGCCACTGCTGGAAGACCGCGGGTACGAGAGTTGGACGTACGAACTGACGTCCACGAACACGCACGTCGTCGTGTTCGTGAACACGAGCGCGCCGGGCTACGCCCAGACCTGACGCCGGAGGTGGGCAAGAACGTGCCCACATCACTGGGTCGTTCGGCAATTCTTATACAGGAGTAGGCGGAAGGAAGCGGTAATGACGGTGCCTACACCCGGAGCGACGATTGGGGTGGTCGGCGGCGGACAGCTCGGCCGCATGCTCGCCGAGGCCGCGAGTCCGCTCGGCGTCGACGTGGTCGTCCTCGACCCGACGCCGGACTGTCCGGCGTGCCCGCCGGCGGCCGACCAACTCGTCGCCGAGTTCGGCGACGAGGACGCGATTGCCGACCTCGCGTCGCGCGCGGACGTTCTCACGTACGAAATCGAACTCGCCGACCCGGACGCGCTCGAAGCGGTCGGCGAGGCCGAGGACGTCCCCGTCCACCCGTCGCCGGGGACGCTGCGCACCATCCAGGACAAACTCGTGCAGAACCGGGCGCTCGCGGACGCTGGCGTCCCCGTGCCCGAGTTCCGCGCGGTCGACGGCGAGGACGACCTGGAAGCGGCGTTCGACGGACTCGGGAAGCCACTGATGCTGAAGGCGCGCACCGGCGGCTACGACGGCCGCGGGAACGCGCCCGTCGAATCCGTCGCGGACGCACGCGAGACGTTCGGCGACCTGGACGGGTACGTCGCCGAGGAACTCGTGGACTTCGACCGCGAGGTGTCCGTCATCGCGGTCAGCGGCGACGGCGAGGACGCGACGTTCCCCGTCGCGGAGAACGTCCACGAGGCCGAGATTCTCCGCGAGTCCGTCGTGCCAGCGCGCACCAGCGAGG
>JBDGQF010000102.1:1561-2832 GCA_042219255.1 Halobacterium sp.
CCGTGATGGCGAACGTCCTCGGCGACCCGGACGCCGAGACGCGGCCCGCCGAACTCGACGGCGTGCCGACCGCGCTCCGCGACGGCCGCGTCGCGTTCCACTGGTACGGCAAACGCGAAGTCCGGCCGCTCCGGAAGATGGGGCACGTCACCGTGGTCGGCGACGACCGCGGCGAACTCCTGATGCGCGCACGCGCCGCCCGCGACGCCGTCTCCTTCCGGGACGCACCCGAGCCGACCGACGCCACCACCCAATCATGACCACGACAGCCGACCTCGTCGACCTGTTCGAGACCGAAGCAGCGCGCGACCGACCGACCGAGGAGACGCCGGACGTCGGCGTCATCATGGGCAGCGACAGCGACCTCGACGTGATGGCTGGCGCCCACGACGCCCTCACCGACCTCGGGTTCGCGGAAGTCACCGACTACGACGACCCGCCCACGGGGTACTCTTTCGAGTCGTGGGTCGTCTCCGCGCACCGTACGCCAGACCTCATGTACGCGTACGCCGAGACGGCCGCCGACCGCGGCCTCGACGTCATCATCGCGGGCGCCGGCGGGAAATCCGCCGACCTCCCGAACATGACGGCGTCGCTGGCGTACCCGATTCCGGTCGTCGGCGTCCCCGTCCAGGAGAAGTCCGTCGACTCCGTCATCGGCATGCCGACGGGCGCGCCGATTACCGCAGTCGACGCAGGCAAGTCCTACAACGCGGGCCTGTCCGCGGCGCAGTTCCTCGCGACCAGCGACCGCGAACTCGCCGACCGCCTCCAGGCCCTCCACGACGACCAGAGCGCGGGCGTCGCCGACGTGTCGCTGGCACTCCACGAACGGGGCACGCCCGGCTTCCGGTCGTCGCGGGACTGACCCCGCTGGCCGCCCATCTGACCGAATCCGTGGACGTGTCGCCGATTCTGCCCGTTCGACTCGGTCTCGACCGCCGACCCGGGGAGTAGCCCTCAAACCCCCGAAATCGGGCGTCTACGGGCGTTGAGGCATAAATCAACGTTTATGGGCGTGCGGTCACAACCTCCGCTCGTCACGGAGACACTCCTATGAATCCATGGATCGCCATCGGTATGCTGGCGCTCGTGGGCGTGCTCATCCCGCTCGGGATGATGGCCGTCTCAGCACTCCTGCGGCCCAGCGTGCCTGAACAAGGGAAACGTTCCACCTACGAGAGCGGTGAGATTCCGACGGGGACGGCGCGCATCCAGTTCAACATCCAGTACTACATGGTTGCGCTGCTGTTCGTCGTCTTCGACATCGA
>JBDGQF010000086.1:0-1670 GCA_042219255.1 Halobacterium sp.
CTCGCGCTCGACCCCGCCGCGCTCACCGACGTCTACCACGACCTCCGCGAAGCCTACGACGTCACCGTCGCGGACAAACGCGAAGTGAGCGCGCCGGAACCGGACGCCCACGCCGTCTCCGCGCCAGACCTCACCGCGCGCCAGGCCGCCGTCCTCCGCGCCGCCGTCCAGGACGGCTACTACGAGTTCCCGCGCCGCACCACCACGGCAGACCTCGCCGACCGGTTCGACCTCGCGCGCTCCACGCTCGAAGAACACCTCCGGCGCGCGGAAGGCAAACTCGCCGCCGCGTTCGCCGACGCACGGTGAAACGGCCACCTGGACAGGCCGCGCACCATCCGCCCGTAGAACCGGGAACCGAACGCGTTTGCAGCGACGGATAGGTTCTTGTGCCAGACCTTCGACGCTCCGCCAATGGCAGACGGGTCGGGAGCGACCGCCGAGGAGACGTCGCCGCTGGACGCGCGCGAGCAGTGGGCAGTCGTCTCGGGACTGACGCTCGTGTCCGCGGCGCTGGCGGCCTACGAGATTGCGCCGGCGAGCGTGACGCCGCTCGTCCGGTCGTCGCTGGGCATCTCCGGGACGGAAGCGGGCTTGCTCGTGAGCGTGATGTTTGGCGTCGCGGTTGTGGTCAGTCTCCCCGCGGGCGCCGTGCTCGACCGCACGAACTCGCGGGTCGCCGTCGCCGCGTCGGTGGCTATCGCGCTGGTGGTCGGCGTCTGGGGGTGGTGGGCGGCCGAACGCGGCGACTTCGGCCTGCTGCTGGCGTCCCGCGTCGTCGGCGGCGTGGCGTACGTGCTCGTCTGGAACGCGGGCATCGACGTCACCAGCAGGGCGGTCGACGGCCCGCGGCGCGCGACAGCGGTCGGCGCGTTCACGGCGAGCGGCCCCATCGGGTTCGCGCTCGGACAGGGCCTCGGGCCGACCGTCGCGTCCTGGTTCGGGTGGCCGGCGGTGTTCGTCGCGTTCAACGCGCTCGCCGTGGTCGGTCTCGCGTCGTTCTGGGTGCCGAGTCGCGGCCTCGGGCACGCGGACAGCGGGCCGGCGCCGACGCTCGCGGAGTTCGGCGACGTCCTGCAGACCCGCAGCGTCTGGCTCGTCGGCGCGCTCGGGTTCCTCGCGTACGCGCTCTACCTGTTCGTGAACAGCTGGGCGCCGTCGTACCTCACCGATGAGGTCGAGCTGTCGCTCGCCCTGAGCGGCGTCCTCGTCGCCGCGTTCCCCCTCATCGGCGTCCTCTCACGCGTCTCCGGCGGCCTGCTCTCCGACCGCCTGTTCGACGGGCGGCGCCGCCCCGTTCTCATCGCGTCGTTCGTGGTGACGGCGCCGTTCCTGTTCGCGTTCGCGACGCTGCGGTCGGTCGGCGTGCTCGTCGTCGCGCTCGTGGTCGCCGGGTTCGCCATCCAGTTGACGCTCGGGTTGTCGTTCGCGTACGTCCGCGAACTCGTGGCGGAACGGGTCGCCGCGACGGCCGTCGCGTTCCAGACGAGCGTCGGGCTCGCTGGCGCGTTCCTCTCGCCCATCGCTGGCGGCGCGCTCGTGGAGTCAATCGGCTACGAGTCGACGTTCCTGCTCGCCGCCGCGCTCGGTGCGGTCGGCGTCGCCGTGGCGTTCGTGCTCCCGGAACCCTGACCCGCGGGCGGAAGCCTTCAGGGCGTCCGGCGCCAAGC
>JBDGQF010000086.1:1770-2829 GCA_042219255.1 Halobacterium sp.
GGCTTCTGGTGGCTCATCTTCCACGGCGAGACGGTCGGCGTCTTCCACCACCTGCACTACGTCGTCGCGACCACAATCGCCCTCGTGAAACTCGCGGAGTACTCGCCGCACCTCGTCGTCGCCATCGTCGACCTCGCAATCGTCGTGGCGCTCGCAGTGGGCGGGTACGTCGGCGGCAGGTCGGCCGCCGAGTGGCCACAGTAAGAGCCGTCCTGCGGTGCTTCAGAGGCCGAGGAAGTCCTCGGCGTTCTCCCAGAGGAGTTTCCGGTAGACGTCGTCGCCGTAGTCGGTGTGTTCGGCGAGCGAGTCCAGCCAGTCGCCGGGGTGAATCATCGGGTAGTCGGTGCCGAACATCACCTTGTCCTTGAGGACGGTGCCGGCGTAATGCAGCACCTGGTCGTCGATGTACTCCGGCATCCACCCGGAGAGGTCCATGTAGACGTTGCCCTTCTGCTGGCAGATGGCGAGCTGTTCGCGCTCCCAGGGGAACGCCGGGTGCGCGATGAGAATCTGGAGGTCTGGGTGTTCGGCGGCGACGTCGTCCAACAGCATCGGGTTGCCGTACTTGACCTTGAGGCCGCGGCCGCCGGGCGAGCACGCGCCGAGCGTGGAGTTCCCGCCGTGGAACACGCAGGGGACGTCGAGAGACTCGATGGTGTCCCAGAGGTCGTCGTGCGCTGGGTCGCTGGGGTCGAAGCCCTGCGCGATTTGCTGGAACTTGAACCCGGAGAGGTCGAGGTCTTCGACTGCCCTGATTGCTTCCTCGACGCAGTCGTCCTTCAGGGGGTCGACGCTCGCGAACCCGACGAAGAAGTCGTCGTACTCGTCGCGGACGTCGGCGACGTAGTCGTTCGGCACTGGTGGGTTGCCGGTGTTCGTCTCGGCGTCCCAGCCGAGGAGGACGGCCCTGGAGACGCCCGCGTCCTCGTACTCGGCGACCATCTCGTCGTAGTCCCAGGTGTCGAGGTCGGTGCCGAAGCGGTCGGCGGCGTCCCGCATCATCTGGCCGCCGGCGTCGTGGAGGAACTCCTCGGTCGGCTGGTGGGCGTGCGTGTCGAT
>JBDGQF010000070.1:0-2822 GCA_042219255.1 Halobacterium sp.
ACCACCGAGGAGAGGAGGGCGGCGAGCACGAACCCGCCCGCGAGGTACGGGACGACGTCGGTGGTGATTTCGCCGCGCACGACCGGCGCAGCGACCACTGCTTCCAGGACGAGCGCGCCCGAGAACACGTACAGCCAGGGGTTGGGCTGCCAGTCGGCGTCCGTCGCTGCGAGCCGCGAGGCGTCCTCGACGAGCCAGAGCGTGCCCGCGAGGCCGGCGAGGAAGTACGGCACGAGCACGAGGTACGGGAGCAGCGAGACGTCGCCCGGCGGCCCCGGGTCGAAGACGCCGAACCCGAACAGGGCGCCGACGGCGGTGCCGACGAGCGTCGCTGCGAACGGCACGACGAGCAGCCACTCGTACGGCGGCGGGTGGTCGGCGCTCGCGCGCGGGTCGTCGCCGCGCTCCTCGACGTCCCGCACGCGGTCGCGGTCCGCCGGCGCGTGCCCGCTCGCCGCTGCGACCGCGCGCTCGCCGTCGGACGCAGACGTGTCCGTCGCGAGCGCCGCAATGCGGCGGAGCCGTCCGGGGTCGAGTCCCTGGGTGTCGTGCTGTGCTACTCGGGTGCGTCCGCTGACGCCGCTCCCGTCGTGGTTGTCGGTTGTCCTCATCTGTTGCCTCCCGCGGGAGACACCGACACCCGCCCCGCGCCGGGTAGTGTCGCCACTACGCCGGGCAATGCTTATGGGGGCTGAGTGAAAAGGGACAGTTGTCCTACCAGCTGCCCTTTTCGGTGCTGTTCCCTGAGTTCGGATTAGTGCCAACTCGGTGGCTACCAAAGAAGGTTATCGAACCAGGTTGACGTGTCCGCTCCGGAGGCATCGGTCTCTCTCCGGCGTCCTGGACTCTCGGTTCGAAGTGCGTGTTTCCGTATGGTTTCCAGGCCGCCGGTTTCGGGCGTCGTCCGCGTGATGGCGTCGGGGTGGCGGCCGCGACCCGGAGGCTTCTTACCCGCTGGCGGCGCACGTCTGCAACCATGAGCGAGCGGAGGGAGCGATGGGGATAGTCGAGGAGTTCCTCGACCTGAAGGCAGGCACGGACGCCGACCTGCTCGCGATGCAGGTGGGGGACTTCTACGAGTTCTTCGCGGAGGACGCACGGGAGGTCGCGGACGTCCTCGACCTCCAGGTGTCCGAGAAGGCCGCGCACGGGTCGTCGTACCCGATGGCGGGCGTGCCGGTCGACGACCTGACGCCGTACGTCGCGGCGCTGGTCGAGCGCGGGTACCGGGTCGCTATCGCCGACCAGACTGAGGAGGGCGGCGACATCGAGCGAGAGATTGTGCGCGTGGCGACGCCGGGGACGTTCGTGGACTCGGTGGGCGCGGACGCGCGCTATCTCGCGGCGGTCGTGCGCGGCGACGACTGGGGGCTGGCGTTCGTGGACGTGACGACGGGCCAGTTCCACGTGACGGACGCGGACAGCGAGACGGCGGCGGTGACGGAACTCCACCGGTTCGGCCCCGAGGAGGTGCTGCCGGGCCCGGACTTGCGCGGCGACGACGACTTCCTGGCGGTGCTGCGCGACCGGACGGACGCGACGCTGACGCTGCACGAGTCGAACGCGTTCGCGCCAGGGAAGGCCGCCCACAGCGTCCGCGACCAGTTCGGCGACGGCGCGCTCGACAGCCTCGGCGTCGACAGCGGCAGTCCGGCGGCGCGCGCCGCCGGCGCGGCCCTGGACTACGTCGCGGAGACGGACGCGGGCGTGCTGGCGTCGCTGACCCGCCTCCAGCCGTACCGGTCGGACGACCACGTGGAACTGGACGCGACGACCCAACGCAACCTCGAACTCACGGCGACGATGGGCGGCGACGGGGACGGCGACGGGTCGCTGTTCGCGACCATCGACCACACCGTGTCGGCGGCGGGCGGCCGCCGCCTACAGGCGTGGCTGACGCGCCCGCTCCGCGACCTGGGGGAACTGGAGCGCCGGCAGGGCGCCGTGGCGGCGCTCGCCGACGCGCCACTGGCACGCGACGCACTCCGGGACGCGCTCGGCGACGCCTACGACCTCGAACGCCTCGCGAGCAGGGCGGCTGGCGGTCGCGCGGACGCCACCGACCTCCTCCGCATCAGGGAGACGCTCGCCGTGCTCCCGGACGTCGCGGACGCGCTGACGAACGCGCCTGGACTCGCGGCGTCGCCGGCGGCGGCCGTCCTCGAGGGCGTCGACCGGGACGCGGCGGCGGAAGTCCGCGCGGAACTGGCGGACGCGCTCGCCGACGACCCGCCGAAGACGCTGCGCGAGGGCGGCCTGCTCCGCGAGGGGTACGACGACGAACTGGACGACCTCATCGCCGAACACCGCGAGCACGAGCAGTGGCTCGACGGCCTCGCCGACCGCGAGAAACAGCGACTGGGCGTCACACACCTCCAGGTCGACCGGAACAAGACGGACGGCTACTACATCCAGGTCGGGAACTCCGAGACGGACGCCGCGCCCGCGGACTACCGCGAAGTGAAGTCCCTGAAGAACTCCACGCGGTACACCACCGAGGAACTGGAGGAGCGCGAGCGCCGCGTCCTCCGCGTCGAGGAGGAGCGCGCAGACCTCGAGTACCGCCTGTTCTGCGGCCTCCGGGACTGGGTCGGCGAGCGCGCGGGCGTCCTCCAGGCCGTCGGGCGCGCGCTCGCGGAACTGGACGCGCTCGCCGGCCTCGCCGAGCACGCCGCCGCGAACCGCTGGGTGCGGCCGGAACTCGTCGACGGCGACGACCTCGACATCGAGGGCGGCCGCCACCCAGTCGTCGAACAGACCACGGAGTTCGTGCCGAACGACGCGCGCTTCGGCGACGGCCGGCGGTTCCTCGTCGTCACCGG
>JBDGQF010000079.1:0-2813 GCA_042219255.1 Halobacterium sp.
CGACAGAGTCGGCGTGGTGCACGTCGGCCGACGGGTTGACGCGCTGGACGTTGTCTACGACGGTCACAATCTCGTCGCCGCTGGCGCTGTTCTCCTTGTTCACGACGATGACGTCCGCGCGGCGCAGGTTCGCTTCGCCCGGGTGGTGGGTGAGTTCGTCGCCCGCGCGCAGGGGGTCGGCGAGCACGACATGGAGGTCTGGCCGAATGAACGGGAGTTCGTTGTTGCCGCCGTCCCAGACGAGGACGTCGGCCTCCGCTTTCGCCTCAGTCAAGATGGCTTCGTAGTCGACGCCGGCGTAGACGACGTGGCCGCGCTCGACGTGCTGCTCGTACTCCTCGCGCTCCTCGATGGTGAGTCCCTGGAGGTCGGACGCGTCGGCGAACCGCTCGACGCGCTTCTCGGTGAGGTCGCCGTACGGCATCGGCTCCCGAATGACGGCGACAGAGAGGCCGCGCGCCTGGAGGGCGTCGGTGAGCGCGCGCGACACCTGGCTCTTCCCACAGCCGGTGCGCACGGCGTCGACGGCGAGCACAGGCACGTCGGCGTCGAGCATCATCTCGTCAGGGCCGACGACGTGGAAGTCTGCACCCGCCGCGAGCGCGCGCGAGGCGACGTGCATCACTTTCTCGTGGGAGACGTCCGAGTACGAGAACACGACCTCGTCGACGCCCTCCTCGCGCACGACGGCCTCCAGGTCTGCTTCCGGGACGACGGGGATGCCGTCGGGGTGGTCTGGGCCGGCGAGTGCCGCGGGGAACCGGTCGAGGCCGTCCGCCGCTTCGCCGAGGTTCTGGCCGGGCGCGGCCGTGAACGCGACGACGCGGTGGTCGCGGTCGTCGCGGTAGACGGTGAGGTAGTCGTGGAAGTCGCGGCCGGCGGCACCGACGATGACGACGCGTCGCATACCGGAGGTCGAGACGCCACCGCCGTAAGCCTGACCGCCGTTCCGCGCCGGCCGGTCGGAGAGCTTCAGATGAGAAACGTGGGGACGTAGAGGACGATGCACGCGAGCGCGCCGAGGCGGCCGACGGGCCGGCGCGTGTACACGACGGCGACGACGGCGGCGCTCGCGACAATCATGTACCCGATGGAGTCCAGGGTGCCGGGGACGTCACCGACGTGGACGCCCGCGAGCGCCGCGCCGACGCCCAGCGAGAACAGGGGGTCGGTGATGTTGCTGCCGAACAGCGTGCCGACCGCGATGCCGTCGCGGTCGCGGCGCACGGCGACCAGCGACACCGCGATTTCGGGCGTCGTGGTGCCCAGGCCGGTGACGAGGCCGACGACGTAACTGGGGACGCCGGACTGCACGGCGATGCGCTGACCGCTCGTGACGAGGAGGTGGCCGCCCACCAGGACGAGCGCGAGACCGGCGAGGACGTACGCGGTGGCGCGCCTGACCGTGAGTTCGGCGTCGCGGACGTGCTCGGCGTAGTCCTCGTGTTCGGCGAGCACCGCGAGGAACCCGAGGTAGGTGACGACCATCAGCGCGCCCTGCGTGCGCGTAATCGTGCCGGACTGGAGTGCGACCGCCATCACGGCCATCGCGGCGAGCATGCCGCCCCCGTAGATGCGGGTCTTGTGGCGCGCGACCGACAGCGGCGCGGCGAGCGCGACGACACCGACGCCGAGCGTAATCTGGGACGTGACTGACCCGACGATGTGGCCGACGACCAGGTCGCCGGAGCCGTACGCCGCGGCGTACACGGACGTCGCGATTTCGGGGAGCGAGCTACCGACGGCGACGACGGTGACGCCGACGAAGAACGTCGAGACGTCCGCGTACCTGGCGAGCGCGGACGCGCCGTCGACGACCCGGTCGCCGCCGTACACGAGCATCGTGACGCCGGCGAGCAGGGTGACCAGGGCGGCGAACACGCTACCGGCCTCCAGCGGGCGTCAGGCGGTCGGCCACGGGACTGTCCGGTGGGAGGCGCGCGACGGGGAAAACGCTCGTGGCCGCTTACGGCGTGAGGACGGTGCCCGTCAGTTCGCTGAGCGGCTTCGTGACCTCGAAGGCGGGCGTCTGGACGTGAATCGGGGCGTCGGCGCCGAGGCCGTAGAACTTGAAGTGGACTTCGAACGAGCCGTCGTCGCCGATGGGCGCGGCCTCGGACTGGCCGGTCGGCTCGTGGGTCGCCCACGCGTACTCGCCGGCGTACGACGCGTCGACGGCGCCCTCGATGACGGCTTCCTGGGGCGCCGCGAACGACGTCCCGCGCATCGCGTAGCCGTTGTCGCGCCAAGGCACGAACCCCTCGTCGATGACGTAGACGTTACTGAAGCCGTTCTGCTGGAGGGCGGACGCGCGAATCGAGGAGAGGTGGTGGGGGCACCCGCAGTAGCAGACGACGCGGTCGTCTTTCGGCCACCCGCTGATGCCGCCGCCGGTCGACCCGCGCTCGGCGGTGCTGCTCACGGCGCCGTAGACGTGTGCTTGCTTGTAGTACTTGAGGCCGCGGGCGTCCACGAACCGGGCTTCGCCGCGCTGGTGCCAGTACCGCGCGACGTCGATGGGCGCGAGCGTAATCTGCTCGCCGTTCGTCGTCGTGGTCGGGAACTGGCTGGGGTCGAACGACCGCTCCTCGGGCGGGTCGTCGCGGGCGGGCGGGATGCCGTCCGAGGGGTCGTCGTCCGAGGGGAGGGGCTTGTTCGCGTGGAACGACGTGTCGAGGTTTCCGGGGTGCTTGATGTCCGACGACGAGCCGAACAGGCCGAGACAGCCGGCCGTGGCCGCGAGGGTGCCCGTCGCGCCGGCAGCGAGGAACGCGCGTCGCTTCATGTCACGAGTGTAGGCGTCCCGAGATTAA
>JBDGQF010000451.1:0-2793 GCA_042219255.1 Halobacterium sp.
TGGAGTACGTCCGCGAGCAGGACGCCGCCACGTCGCTGATTCCGCGCGTCCCGCATTCCTCTGGCCTCCTGAACGAGCAAGTGACGCCGGACACGGAACTCGGCGAGGGCGACCACCGTGGCTTCCGGCCCGAAGAGTGGTACGAGACCGGCTGGGAGAAAATCGAGGAACTGCGCTTCCTCGAACGCGCGGAGCACGGCTCCGCGGACGGTTCGAGCGGCGATGAGCCGCGAGAACGCGACGGCGAGCGCACGATGGGCCAGGCCGCCATCCAGTGGCTGCTCTCGTTCGACGAGGTCGCGACCGTCACGCCGACGTTCCGCTCGAAGGACGACGTCGACGAGTGGGCCGCCGCGCCCGAGACGCCCGCGCTCAGCGACGAGGAGCAGGAACGGGTCGCCGACCTCTACGAGGACAACTTCGGCGTCGACCGCTTCGACGGCATGAGCCACGAGGACTACCGCACGAGCGTGGACGGCGAAGACTTACAGGAAGCCGGCCTCATCGGTTCCGCGGACTGAGACGAGCATCTCCGAGCGGAGCGAGGAGTTCTCGCGCGAACGTAGCGAGCGCGGCTTTTACGGTACTTTTCGAGGAGTGGTGGGCGAGCGTAGCGAGCGCACCCGACGAGAAAATTTCCGCGCACGACCTGCAGGAAGCCGGCCTCATCGGTTCCGCGGACTGAGTAACCGGCTTCTGGCGACCGCCTGTCCGCGGAGCATACCCGAGCGGAGCGAGGGTTTCACAGCGCGCCGGAGGCGCGCGGCCGTTTTATGTGACTTTTTCGAGGAGCGGTGCGCGAGCGCGGCGAGCGCACCCGACGAGAAAAATTTACGCGAGGAAGACGTGGCGTGGGCGGTCGGCGAGGACGTCGCGCCCCCAGTCGACGGCGTCCTTGAACGCGTCGGAGCCGAAGAACGCCATCGCGTCGTCCTTGCTCACCCACTGGCTGGAGATGAACATGTCGTTGTCGTCTTCGACGTTCACCATGAGTTCGGTGTCGATGTGGCCGTCCATGTCTTCGAGGAGGCCGCCGACTTCCTCGAACTTCTCGACGAAGTCGTCCTGGTATTCGGGCTTGGTCTCGTAGAACATGCCCATGGTGCCGAACCCGGACTCTTCGCCGGTGCGGGAGACGACGCTCTCGACTTCGGAGAGGAAGCCGGCGGCGGTCTCGGCGGCGCTGGCGGTGTCCCAGATGGAGACGACCGCCGACCGGCCGCTGTCGAGGCCTTCGTAGACGGCGGTCTTGACGTGGGTGTCGTAGTGGTCGAAGTTGCTGCGGAGGTCGTCGACTTCCTCCTCGAGGAGGGTCTCGGCGTCGGCTTCCGAGTACGTGACCGTGGCGTAGACGTCTTCGCCGTGGGGTTTGCCGGCGTAGATGTCGAGGTCGCGGAGTTCACCGCGGATGTCGCCGTCGTCGACGCCGTCACCCTCGTCGTGGTCGTGGTGGGCGTCGCCGCCCTCGCCGTGTCCGTGTTCGGTCTCGCCGTGGCCGCCTTCGCCGTGAGCGTGACCGTCGCCGTGGCCGTGGCCGTCTCCGTGCTCGTGGCCGGTCTCGCCGTGGTGGTGTCCGCGCTCGCCCTCTGGGACGGGGACTTCGTCGCCGGCCATGAACGCCGCGAGGTCGCTCGGCGGGAACCGGCGGCCGACGTAGAAGTCGCCGAACTCGCCGTACTTCGAGGACGCCGGGTCGAAGCGCATCTCGTAGACGATGTCCTTGACGTCCGTGAGGTCGTCCGCGAACAGCGTGACGCCCCACTCCCAGTCGTCGAGACCCACGGACGACGCGATGACCTGATTGATTTTACCGGCGTACTCCTTGCCGATTTCGCCGTGGCCCGCCATGAGGTCGGCGCGCTCCTCGAAGGAGAGGTCGTACCAGTTCTGCTCCGGCTGGCGGCGCTTGCTCATCGGGTAGAAGGAGACGTACGTGTCCTCGGGAATCTCGGGCGTGAGCTTCCCCTCCATGTAGCGGCGGAGGCCTTCGTCGACGCTCTCCGGGTCCTCGAAGTACTCGGGGCTCGTGTAGCCCGAAATCTCCGTGACGGAGACGTAGGAGAACGACTGTTCGGTGTACTCGGCGAACGCCGTCCCCTCGAAGGAGCGCTCGATGCGGTCGAGTTCGTCCAGGGACTCGCGGAAGTGCACGAACAGCAGGTCGGCCTTGTGGCCGGTAATCGAGAACACGGCGGAGTCGCCGTCGTCGGCGTCCGCGAGCGCTTCGCGGTGCTGCTGGAACGACACGGCCTCGTCGAGCGCGGCCTCGCGGTCGCGCTCCGGGGCGTCCCGCCACGCGTCCCAGTCCACGGTACGGAAGTCGTGGAGTGCGAACCAACCCTCCTCGGTCTGCGGCGCGTCTACCATGCCAGCACGTTCGGCGTCGGCGTAGAAGGGTTTTCCTAACGAGTCCCGCCAGCCACGCGCCCTCGCCGCTGCCTCGCAGCCCCACCACGCACACCACGGGCGGGACTGAAAGGGGCGGCGCGGTCGACGACGGCGGACGACGCAAGCACGGAAGCGAGCGGAGCGAGCGACGCGCGCAGCGAGTCCTCCGAGTCGAGCGCGCCGGGGCTTTCGAGGCGGCGTCTACGGAGTCACCTGTCAGCGCGGAACCGTCCCGAATAGGGAATGGCCGCGACCGAAACGCTTTCCCCCTGAACAGCGGAACGTGCGCTCGAATGCGCAAGAGCGGCCCGCCGAAGGGACTGGTGTCTTATCTCGTGCTGGAGCTTTTGGACGAGAAGCCGCGGTACGGGTACGAGATTCTGAAGGAAATCAAGGACATCAGTG
>JBDGQF010000066.1:0-2782 GCA_042219255.1 Halobacterium sp.
TGCCGTTCCCGTTCTACGACGGCTACCGGATGGCGCTCCCGCGCACGCCCAGCGGCATCGCGGCCCTGGACGTCGACGTCGTGCACGCGCACACGCCGTTCGGCCTCGGACTCGCGGGGTGGCGGTACGCGTGCAACAACGACCTCCCGATGGTCGCGTCCTACCACACGCCCACCGCCGAGTACGCGAACTACGTCGTGCCGGACGCGCTGACGGGACTGGTGCGGCGCGCGAGCGAGCGCTGGGAGCGGTGGTTCTTCGACCGCGCAGACCTCGTGTTGACGCCGAGCGAGCGCACCCGCGACCACGTCTGGGACCTCGGCGTCGACGCCCCAGTGGAACCGCTGCCGAACGGCGTGGACGTGGAGACGTTCAGGCCCGTCGACGCCGACGACTTCCGGCAGCGGTACAGTCTCCCCGAGGACAAGCCGCTGGTCGGCTACACTGGCCGGCACGGCTACGAGAAACGCCTGTTCGACCTCGTCGCGGCGGCCGACGGCCTGGACGCCACGGTGGTGTTCGGCGGCGACGGCCCAGCGAGGGACGACCTGGAAGCGGCGGCGCGCGAGCGCGACGTGGACGTGCGCTTCCTCGGGTTCCTCGACCGCGACGACCTGCCGGCGTTCTACTCCGCGCTGGACGTGTTCGCGTTCCCCAGTCCCGTCGAGACGGAGGGCCTGGTCGCGCTGGAAGCCAACGCCTGCGGCACGCCCGTCGCTGGCGTGGACGCCGGCGCGCTCAAGGAGACGGTCGACGACGGCGAGACCGGCTACCACTACGAACCCGGCGACATCGAGGGGTTCCGGCGCGCAATCGAGCGCGCGCTCGACGAACGCGACCGGCTCTCCGAGAACTGTCTGGCGCGCCGCGACGACATCAGCGTCGAGCGCGCCATCGACGAACTCACCGACATCTACCGGCGACTCATCGACTGACCGCGTCCATCAGAAAAGACCCGCGGCGTCGCGGCGTCGGAGTCGGCGCCGTCAGTCCTCGAGCGCGTTCGCGATGCGGTCGAGTTTGTTGTTCGTGCGCTCCAGTTCCTTCCGGAGCTGTTCGAGTTCGCGCTCTACCTTCTCGCTGGTGCCGCTGCCGCCCTCCTCTTCGCGGCCGCCCATGCCCGGCGGGCCGCCACCGCCGCCCATCATGCCGCCCATCATCTGCGCGAACGGGTTGCCGCCGCCACCGCCGCCGCCCATGCCCGGCGGGCCGCCACCGCCGCCCATCGCTTCCTTCATGCGCTCGCGGGCCTCGCCGCCCTCGCGGCCGCCCTCGCCTTCCTCGCGTTCCTTCGCGCGCTCCTCGCGGATTTCCTCGACGCGCTCCCGGAACGACTTCTCCTCGCTGTCTCCGTCCTCGCCGTTCGAGTCGTCGGCCTGGTTGTCGTCGTCAGCCATACGCACGGATTGACCGTCCGCACTGAAAAAACCGCTCTTTGCCGGCCGCGTCAGAACGCGCCGAGACTCGACTGGACGTCCCGGTCGCTTTCGCCCTCGGTGACGTCGTACCCGACGAGGTCGCGCATGTCGACGGCGTACGTCGTGCCCTGGCGCTCCAGCACGAGGACGCGCCCCTTCGTCCCGAGGACGGTGCCGGTCGCCATCGTCTCCGCGACCGGTCGGCGGTCGAGGTCGACGCCGTAGTCGAAGTCGAACTCCGCGATGGGGTCGAAGTCGTCGACGAGCGCGCGCCACGCCGCGTCGTCGACCTGCTCGTCGAACCCGCGGAGTTTCGCGGGGACGCGCACGCGGTCTGGTATCTCCTCGGCGATGCCGTACTCGATTCTGCGCGCGCGCCGGCCGTCATCGACAGTCCGGATGTGCGCCGCCCTGTCGGCGCCCTGCTCGCGGAGGCGCGTGTCGAGGCGCCACGACCGCGTCACGCCGACCTTGAACGTGTCCGGCGCGAACGCCGCGAGGTAGACGGCGTGCTCCTCGTGACACGACTCCAGGGGCATCGCGCAGTTCCCGACGCAGCGCGCGCACGGCCACGTCGACGTGTGGTCGTCGCAGTACGGCGCGCTCGCCGCGTCGCACGCCTCGTGGACGCCGTCGTCGGTGGCGCCCGCGCAGTGCCGGTCGCCGAGCGTGTACGCGAGTTCCTCGCCGGCGACCAGCGGCACGCGGTCGACGCGGCCGCCGCTGGCGACGCGGAGCGCGGCCGGCCCGTCGCCGGGCGCCGTCTCGTACCCCACAATCTGCACGACTCCGGGTAGGCGGTCGGCCGATAAAGCCGTGGCGCTCCCGGCGCGCCCGGGGTAGCCGATACCGAGCGCGATGGCCCGTGCTATCTGTCGTCCGCGAGCCAGAGTCGTCGAATCGCGCCGTCCTCGACCAAGTAAACCGCGACAGCGGTTATCGGCTCCCCCGTACCCGTAACGCGCTCCCGACAGACGACGTAGTCGTCGACGGTGAACTCGTCGGTCACCTCGCAGCGCAGGTCGGGTACCGCCTCGAAGAGCTGCTCGTACTCCTCCCGAATCTCGTCGTGGCCGTCCGCAACCCTCTCTCCGTCGATGCTAGCGATGACGGCGTCTTCGGCGTAGCAGGACACGAACGCGTCGACGTCCTGGTCGTTGTACGCCTCGGTCTGTCGCCCAACGACGGCCTCGGGGGTGGTGTTCGATTCGGCGGTCACACTCGTACTGTTCGACCGACTGTCATATTGGTGGCGGTGCCTGCAATCGCCTCGCGTCGAGCACCGGCGCGCACCCGATAACGCTCGTGCCACCGGGTGACGCCGCCATCCGCGAGCGCTTATCCGCGCGGCCGGACTACCAGGT
>JBDGQF010000249.1:0-2781 GCA_042219255.1 Halobacterium sp.
CCGCGCACGGAGAGGCTGCCGGTCATCGCGAGGTCCTGGGCGACGGGGATGTCCTCCAGCGCGCTGATGACCGCGGTGGCCACCGTGATGGAGGCGGAGTCGCCGTCGACGCCGCCCTCGCCCGCTTGCACGAACTGGATGTGGACGTCCTTCTCGGACATGTTCTCGTCGCTGAACTTCTTGATGATGGCGGAGACGTTCTCGACGGCCTCCTCCGCCATCTCCTGGAGCTGGCCGGTCGCGTAGATGCGGCCCTCCTCCTGGCTCTGCGCGGGCGTGATTTCCGCCATCACGGGCAGCATGATGCCGGAGTCGCCGCCCATCACGGCGAGGCCGTTCACGCGGCCGACGGCGTCGCCGTCCGACACCTTCAGCTCGTAGTCCTTCCGGCGCTCGATGTAGTTGTCCACGAACTGCTGTTCGATGGAGCGCGAGCGCTTCTTCGCTTCCAGGACGTCGTCGCGCGTCGTGACGTCGCGGCCGCGGGACTTCGCGATGTCGCCGGCGACGCGGACGAGCCCACCGAGGTCACGCAGTTCGAGCGTGAGGTGGCCCTTCCGGCCGGCGCGGCGCTTCGCTTCCAGGATAATCTCCCGGACGGCGTCGTCGTCGAAGTGCGGCAGCTGGCCGTCGCGTTCGACTTCCTGCGCGACGAAGCGCGCGTACTTCCGGCGCATCTCCGGCGTGTCGTCGATGGTGTCGTCCATGTACACCTCGTACCCGTACCCGCGGATGCGGGAGCGGAGCGCGGGGTGCATGTTCTCCATCGCGTCCATGTTCCCGGACGCGACCATGATGAAGTCACACGGCACGGGCTCGGTCTGCACCATCGCGCCCGAGGAGCGCTCGGACTGGCCGGTGATGGAGAACTCGCCCTCCTGAATCGCCGTCATGAGCTTCTGCTGGCTGCGCACGTCAAGCGTGTTGATTTCGTCGATGAACAGCACGCCCTTGTGCGCTTTCTGGATGGCGCCGGCTTCGACGCGCTCGTGGCTCGGCGTCCCCATGCCGCCGGACTGGAACGGGTCGTGGCGGACGTCGCCGAGCAGCGCGCCGGCGTGGGCGCCCGTGGCGTCTTCGAACGGCGCGGTCTGGCTGTCGGCGTTGTTGATGAGGAGTTTCGGCACCATCGCGTCGCCGCCGCGGTCGGTGTAGCGGAACGCGAGGTAGATGACGCCGGCGGCGAGCACGCCCAGCAGGGGCTGCTGTGCCATCAGGAACGCGTAGCCGACGACGAGCAGGATGATAATCCACATGAGGAACGACCGCATCTGGTTGCGCTTGCGGGCTTCCTCCTTGTGGGCGTCGACAATCTGTTCGCCCTTCCCGGCGGGTACCGTCCTGACTTTCGGTTCGTTGGAGTCGTCCGGGTTGTTGTAGACGAGAACGTCCTGCAGGTTCTCCTGGGGGAGGAGGTGGCTCATCGCTTTCGCGAGCATCGACTTCCCCGTCCCGGGAGACCCAATCATCATCACGTGGCGGTGCTGTTTGGCCGCCCGCAGGATGATGTCGCGGGCTTCCGACTGGCCGATGACCTGGTCGACCAGGCGCTCGGGCACCTCGATGGCGGACGTGTCCTCGATTTCGAGGCCGCCAAGCAGGTCGTCCTCGGCGATGTCCTCGTTGATGGTGACGTCGCCTTCCACACCGACCTCGCTCCCGAGGTCGTCGAGGTCCTCGACGGTCTCGCCAGTTTCGGGCGTCGACTGCTCCCCGTCGTCGGGGGCGTCGACGTCGGAACCGTCGGCGTCGGAGTCCTCGTGGAGGGGCGCGTCCTTCGTCGATTCGTTGCTCATAGAAGTTGTTTCGACACTCGAAACCAAGGGTGGCCGACTGATATACTTTCTCCCCTCGGGGCGCCGCTGAATCGCCCGAATTATCGCGCGAGGAGTGCTCAGACGCGAGTATAGGGTTTCGCCACCGCGTCGGTCGGGGCGCGCCGGGGGACTCGCCACGCTTTTGGTGGCCGACGGGGTTTCTCGTGGTGAAGGAATGACCCGCGGGTTCTACATCGGGCGCTTCCAGCCGTACCACAACGGCCACCACCGCGTCGTCGAACAGATTGCCACGGAGGTCGACGAACTGGTCGTCGGCATCGGGAGCGCGGGCGACTCGCACTCGCCGCGGAACCCGTTCACGGCGGGCGAACGCATCATGATGATTACGAAGTCCCTCGTGGACTTCGACCTGGTGACGTACGCCGTCCCCATCGAGGACTTAGACCGGAACGCGGTCTGGGTGAGTCACGTGCAGTCGATGAGCCCGAACTTCGACGTGGCGTACTCGAACAACCCGCTGGTCATCCGCCTGTTCAACGAGGGGGGCATCGAAGTCCGGCAGTCACCGATGTTCGAGCGCGACGTCCTGGAGGGCACGGAAATCCGCCGCCGGATGCAAGCGGACGGCGACTGGGAGGAACTCGTGCCGAAACCGGTCGCGGACGTCATCGAGGAAATCGACGGCATCGACCGCATCCAGAAGGTCAGCGACACGGACACGAACGGCGTCCAGTAGCGCGACCCGTCCAGTAGCGCGAGACTCGCGCCACGTGTGTGGGCGAGCAGGACCCGGGCGGCGTCGACGCCGAGTAGTTTTGGGGGACGGCCGCGTACAGCGACCCAATGATAACGCTGAGTTCCGACTTCGGGTCGCCGTACCCGGCGGCGATGAAGGGCGTGCTGTTGCAGTCGACGGACGCACAGCTCGTGGACGTCGCCCACGACTTTCCGCGCCAGGACGTGCGCGCGTCGGCGTTCTGGCTGCGCGAGGTGTTGCCGTACT
>JBDGQF010000347.1:0-2770 GCA_042219255.1 Halobacterium sp.
GGGGATGGCGGCGTGGGTCATCGCCGCCGGTTGCTCGATGAGGGACTCGACGCCGCCCAGGGACTCCGCGAGCGTGAACACCTCCGTCTCGCCGACGAACGCGCTTGCCTCGTCGAGGCTGGCGTCCAGTTCGAACGAGAGCATCCCGCCGAAGTCGTCCATCTGGCTGGCGGCGAGGTCGTGGTCTGGGTGGCTCTCCAGCCCCGGGTAGAAGACGTGTTCGACGCGGTCGTGGGCGTCCAGCCACTCGGCGAGTTCCTGGGCGTTCGCGCAGTGGCGGTCCATGCGCACGCCGAGGCTCTTCGTGCCGCGGAGCACGAGGAAGCAGTCGAAGGGACTGGGCGTCGCGCCGACGGAGTTCTGGTAGAACGCGATGCGCTCGTCGAGTTCCTCGTCGTCCGTGACGAGCGCGCCGGCGACGAGGTCGCTGTGGCCGCCGAGGTACTTCGTGAGGCTGTGACAGACGACGTCGGCGCCGTGTTCGAGGGGACGCTGGAGGTACGGCGTCGCGAACGTGTTGTCCACCGCGCAGAGCGCGCCGTGCTCGTGCGCGATGGCGGCGAGCGCGTCGATGTCGTTGACGTTCATCAGGGGGTTCGTCGGCGTCTCCACCCAGACGAGTTCCGTCGACTCGTGCATCGCGTCGCGGACGGCGCCGTGGTCGGTGGTGTCCACGAAGTCGAACTCCAGGTCGTAGTCCTCGTACACCTGCGTGAAGATGCGGTGCGTGCCACCGTAGACGTCGTTGCCGGCGACGACGTGGTCGCCGGACTCCAGGAGGTTCAGGACGGTGTTGATGGCGCCCATGCCCGAGGAGAAACACCGACCGTAGTCGCCGCTCTCGAGGCTCGCGAGGTTCGCTTCCAGGTCGGTGCGCGTCGGATTCCCGGTGCGCGAGTACTCGTAGCCGCGGTGTTCGCCGGGCGCGTCCTGGGCGTACGTGGAGTTCGCGTAGATGGGCGTCATGAGCGCGCCCGTCTCCTCGTCGGGTTCCTGGCCGGCGTGGATGGCGCGCGTCTCGAAGCGCTGGTCGTCGTCGCTCATGGTCGGGGCGTCGGCGGCCCGCGAGTTAGGTCTGTCCGTTGCGCGAGCAACTGGCCGGCGTCGTCTCGACGCGCTACGCGCGCTCGTCGCAGACCACGTCCACGCCAGTTACCTCGAACCGCGTCACACCGTCGTCGCTGTCCGCCAGCGACACGTCCCAGCCGTGGTTCGCCGCGAGCATCTTCACGTTCGGCGCGGCCAGCGCCGTCTCCTGGTCTGGGACCGCGTTCCCGTACGCGAACACGTCCTCGGCGTCGAACTCGGTCACGGACGCGCCGTCGTCCGCAACCGCGAACCCGTCATCGAGCGCTGTGACGGTCACCGTGCTCGCGCCGTTCCCGGCGGCGAACTCGAAGGCGTTCTGGAACAGTTCCCGGAGCCGGTCGTGGTCTGCGTCCACCTCGACGGCGTCGTCGACGACCAGTTGGAGGTCGTCGACTCCGGTCTGCCGGAGCGCGGTCTCCGCGGCGTCCTCGAGGGCGACGGGCGACGTCTCGGAGATGGTGGTGCTGTACCGGGCGAGCGTCTGGAGGTTCTGGACGACGGACTCGATGCTGGCCGTCTCGTCGGTGATTGCCGACAGTCGCTCTCCGAACTCGTCGTCGCCCCGGTCGGCGGCGAGCCGCGAGAGGAGTTCCACTTGCCCGCTGATGATGCCGATGCTGTTCCGGAGTTCGTGGGTGAGCGCCCTCGCGAACCCCTCGAGCTGTTCGTCCTTCCGCTGGAGTTCGCGGCGCTGGCGTTCTATCTCCGTGACGTCGGTGAACAGGTGGGCGCGACCAATCTGCGTCGCGCCGACTGTGACCGGCGTGTCGGTGACGACGAAGTACCTGGTGTCGCCGCCGCGCTCGAGTTCCAGGGTGTCTGCGGTCGCGTCGGTGGCGCCAGTCACCTCCGCGAGCGGTGGCCTGCTGGCACCGCGGACACTGGGGAACTGTGTGGCTGCGGCGGCGTTGTAGTCTCGTACTCGGCCGTCAGCGTCGGTGATGAACACGGGGTCGTCGAGGCTGTCGAGGAGTTGCGCGCGGCCGTAGCGCGACACGGAGAAGAACGGCTCTCTCACGACGAACAGCGCGCCGACGGCGAACAGGCCGACGCCGATTGACTCGTAGTTCAGGCCGAGCAGCGGCGGTGGGGACAGGTAGCCGGCCAGGTCGAAGACGACGGGGAGCGCGGCGAGGGCGGCGACGGTCTTGGCGCCCCTTGACGTGGACTCCTGCGCCTGGAAGACGTCCAGCAGGATGTAGAACCCGAGCGCGGAGACGCCGTACGCGAGCCCTGCGACGACCCAGAACGCGGGTTCGTGTCGAATTGCGGCGTACTCGAACGGCGTCTGGACGGTCTCAGTGTGGAAGTACCGACGGTGCCAGGGGTTCGTGAGTTTGAACGCGACGATGGCGAGAAAGACACCGAGGGACGCGCGCCGGTACGTGGGGTTCCGGTGGTAAGGCCGGCCGGCGTACGCCGAGCAGAAGTACAGCCAGGCGCCCACCGTCGCCAGTCCGAACACGAGCCCGACGGTGAAGCTGGCTGCCGCGATGGCGGGGTCTGGGACGAGCAGGTGGACGGCCTGGGCGGACGCCCATGCTGCGCTGAGCAACAGCAGGGCGAGGAGGCCGCGCCTGGTGTCGGCGTCGTTGATTGCCGATAGCTGGGTGAGACTGCCGACGCAGACGACGGCCGTCAGGCCGAACGAGAGCACGTACGCTGCTCGAATCACCTCCCC
>JBDGQF010000193.1:0-2764 GCA_042219255.1 Halobacterium sp.
ACGGCACGGACACGATGCAGTACTCCGCGAGCGCGCTCTCGTTCATGCTGGACACGCCAGTCCCAGTCGTGTTCACTGGGAGCCAGCGCTCCGCCGACCGGCCGTCCTCGGACAACGTGATGAACGCCGTCTGCTCGGTGGAGGCCGCGAAGAGCGACGCCGCCGAAGTGATGGTCTGCATGCACGCCAGCGAGAGCGACGACCGGTGCGCGCTCCACCGCGGCACGCGCGTCCGCAAGAACCACACGAGCCGACGGGACGCCTTCGAGACGGTGGGCGCGGAGCCGCTGGGCTACGTGGACTACGACGAGGCCAGCGAAGACGCCACCGCCGAGTCCCGCGGCGTCGAGTACACGAAGGCGTACAGCGAGCGCGGCGGCACCGACCTCGACAGCAGCACCGACCTCGACCCGGGCGTCGAACTCGTGAAGTTCACGCCCGGGATGGACGACGCGTTCTTCGACATCTGCGAGGGGAAGAGCGGCGTCGTCGTCGAGGGCACGGGTCTCGGGCACGTCCACACCGACTTCATCGACCGCATCGAGGAACTCGTCGAGGACGGCACGACGGTCGTGATGACGAGCCAGTGCCTCGAAGGCCGCGTCTGCGACCGCGTCTACGACACCGGCCGCGACCTCCTGGACGCCGGCGTCGTGGAGGGCGAGGACGTGCTCCCCGGCACCGCGAAAGTGAAGCTGATGTGGGCGCTGGCGAACACGGACAACCCCGGTGACGCGATGCGGCGGCCGCTCGCCGGCGAGATGACCGAGCGCTCGACGCCCTGGAAGTGACGGCGATGACGCAGCGAGAGCTCTCCGTCCGGCAGGCGACTGCCGAGGACTACGAGGACGTGGTGGCGTTCACGAGCGACATCTGGGCCGACCGCGGCGGCGATTACATCCCCGACGTCTTCCACGACTGGATTGCCGGCGACGGCGACGGCCAGCGCACGTTCGTGGTGGACGCCGGCGACGACCTCGCGGGCATCCTCCAGATGGTCATGCTGTCCGACCACGAGGCGTGGGCGCAGGGGATGCGCACGAACCCGGAGTTTCGCGGGCAGGGCGCCGCGGCGCTCCTGAACGAGGCGGGGTTCGAGTGGGCGGCCGACCGGGGCGCGACCGTCGCGCGCAACATGGTGTTCTCGTGGAACGACGCCGGACTCGGCGCGGCGCGCGCCAGCGGGTTCGCGCCGGGCGTGGAGTTCCGGTGGGCGTGCCCGGAGCCGGACGCGGACGCGCTCGCGGCGGTGGACGAGGACGCCGCGCTCGGCGGTGACCCGGACGCGGCGTGGCGGCACTGGCAGGCCAGCGACGCCGCCGACGTGCTGGACGGCCTGGCGCTCGACCGCGGCGAGACGTACGCGCTCTCGGAGTTGACCATCGGCGACCTGCGCGCCGCCAGCGAGGACGAGCGCGTCGTCACCGTCGAGGACGACGGCACGCGAGCGATGACGTTCCGGACTCGCGAGTACAAGCGCGACGGCGACGACGGCGAGCCAGTCCAGTACGTCGAGTACGGCGTCGCGTCGTGGGCTGACGTCGACGCTGCGCGCGCGCTGTTCGCCGCCATCGAGGAGGACGCGGCGGCCCGGGGCGCCGACGCGACGCGCGTCATGATTCCGGAGTCCGCGCGCCACGTCTCCGACGCGGCGTACGTCCGCGCGCAGCCACAGGACGAACCGAAGTTCGTGCTCGCCTGCGACCTCACCGACCGCCGCTGACCGGCACGCGGATTTACGTCCCCGGCCCGCGTCACCACGCCACATGGACGTGGAAGCGTTCTTCGAGGGGATGCCGTTCGCGGACTACCTCGGTATCGAGGTGACGGAAGTCCTGGACGGCCACGCCGAGGGCAGAGTGACCGTCACCGAGGAGTTGTCCTGGCACGCCGAGGACGTGAAAGCCCACGGCGGCGTGACGTTCACGCTCGCGGACACCGTCGGCGGCGCGGCGCTCGTCTCCCTCGTCGACCAGCCGGTTCCCACCGTCGACATGCGCATCGACTACCTCGCCGTCGGTGCCGGCGACCTGCGCGCGGAAGGCGACGTCGTGCGGTGTGGCTCCGACGTCGGCGTCGTCGACGTCGAAGTGTACGACGAGGACGGCGAACAGGTCGCGGACGCCCGCGGCGTCTACAAGACCGGCTGAGAAGCTCGACGACTGTCAGACCGGCTGAGAGCCCCGAGAGACTGTATTTCTGGCCGATGACAGACGAGAGCGCTGGGGCGCCGCTGGGCGGTCAGCCGCTCGGCCTAAGCATTTAGGGATATCTTGCAAGGGCGTGTCCGTGTATTAATTGAGTGAGGTCGGGGTTCATGGCAAGTCAACACCTGGAAGCAGACGGCATCGTCGAACCGTGTCCAGACTGCGGTCGCGAACAGCCGCACAGCGTCTCGATAGACATTCTCACCGAGAGCAGCGACGAGGAGAACGCGGAGTTCTCCCGCGAGCCGTACCGCGTCTCGGAGTGCAAGGCGTGCGGCGCGACGTCGAAGACGCGGATGAACAACGCGTAACTGCGACTGTCGACGTTCCTCCTGGCGGCGCAGGTCGCCTGGTGTCTTTGGAGCCGCCGAGCGGTCGCTCCGTGGGCGTCGAATCGGGAACCGACCGGGCAGCGGTGTGGCCGTCGTGGAACGCCAGAGCCTTGCCGCAGAGCCTGCAACCCACGGGCATGTCGCGGAGACGAATTGGTCTCGCCGTCGGTCTCGCCCTCCTGGTCGCGCTCGCTGGCTGTTCGTTCGACCGCGGCGCCGACCCGG
>JBDGQF010000471.1:0-2761 GCA_042219255.1 Halobacterium sp.
TAGGCTTCGGTCTGCGCGCCGCGGTCGGCGAGCAGGTCGCGGAACTCGTCGGAGTCCTCGACGTCCTCGAGTTCGTCGCGCTCGACGATGGCGGTGTCGTCGACGGACTCCCTGCTGGCCTCGTCGACGACGTAGACGGCGCGCGTGTGCGTGATTTCGCCGAGCGAACTCATGATGCGGGCGCGCTTCACCGCGGCCTCCGTGAACGACGAGTGCCCGGTGAGGAGGCGGTCGGCGCGCGAGGCGTCCTCGCCGACGGCCTTGAACGGCGCGCGCTCGGTCGGATGGACTTCGAATCCGACGCGCGCCAGCACCGACAGCACGGGCACGTCCTCGGGCGCCGCCTCGGGGTCTTCGGGCGTCGGCTCGGCGTCCCGGACGTCCTCGGCGCCGTCCATCACGGAGACGGGCGCGGTGAGGTCGCCGCCGAACAGCTCTTCGAGTTCCATCGCGACGTCGATGCTGGCGTTCATGCCGTCCTCGTACTTCGAGACGGTGCGCCGCGAGACGCCGAGTTCGTTCGCGAGCTGGCCGAGACTCAGGTCTTCCTGCTGGCGGCGGTCAGCGAGCACGTCGCCGTCGATGTTCACGTAGAGGCCGCCGGGCGCCGCGTAGATGAGCGGCGGGACGCCCTCCACGAAGAACTCCATGGCTGTGTCCGGGCTGAGCACGGGGACGCCGTGCCGGAAGTAGACGACGCCCGGCTTCAGTTCCTCGTCGCGGGTGCGGAGGCCGATGACGATGGGGGTGGCGTCGAGGTACGTGCCGAGGCGGCGCATCTCGGCGCCGGTCGGCGCGTCGAACGCGTCGATGTTTCCCAGAATCTTCACGAGGACGACGTCCGCCTCGCGGCGCGCCGCGACGTCGAAGCTCTTGGGTCGCGTCGCGCAGCGGTCGCTCACCGTGAACCCCGCGTCCGCGAGCATCGCGGTGACGTTCTCGATGAGAGCCGACCGTGACATACACGAATGTAAGCCGACCCCTACATATATGCGTTGTGCCGATACGGCGCCGCTTCCCCGCGGTTTCGGTTATTCGGCGTCGGCTTTCCACCGCAGGGACGCCAGTTGGACGACCGCGAACACGACGGCGAGACCGACCGCGGGCATCCCGAGGTCGCGGGCGGACTCGACGACCATTCGGAGTTCGGCCTCGGGGTTCCGGAGGACGACCCGCCCCATCGGGACGTAGACGTTCTCGCCGAGGACGGCGATTGTGACCAGGACGCTGCCGATGGCGCCGGTGAACGCGGCGACGAACACGTAGTGAATCTTCCACGCGAGCACGGCCCCGACGAGGCCGACGGCGACAGACGTGGCGAGCGCGGCGTCGAGTTCGGGGTTGGACAGCGACACGCCGAGCAGGGGCGCGCTCGCGGCGACGCCCGCGACGAACCCGGGAATCGCGTGCACGAGCATCCACGCCGTCCACGCGAGTTTCGCGCCGACGGCGCCGGCGACGACGGCGACGACGCCGATGGCGACGGTGAGCATCGGTTCTTCGACTCCCTCGATGAATCGCGGCGCGTACGTCGCGCCGAGGAACGCGCCGGGCGCGAACCCGACCAACATGACGGCGGGGCGTTCGACGTGGACGCCGAGGAGGCCCACGAGGAGCCCGCCGGCGACGAACGCGGCTTGCACTGCTGGGTCCATACTGTCGCGTGGTGAACGTATCTGTATAAGCCTTCGTCGTTTTCTCCGCCGACCGGAAGCGCGAAAAGCGCCCGTACCGTAGCAGTCAATCGACATGACAGTCGTCGCGGTCGACGACACGGACTCCCGCGAGCGCGGGATGTGCACGACGTACGCCGCCCACCGCGTCGCCGAGCGGTTGCGCGACCGCGGCGCCGCCGTCGAGCGCGTGCTGCTCGTGCGCCTGAACCCCGCCGTGGAGTACAAGACCCGTGGGAACGCGGCGCTCGCGGTGCACGCGGACGTCGACCCGAAGGTGGGGCTTGAAGTCGCGACCGAGGTCGTCGCCGACGCCGCGGAGACGGACGACCCGCGCACGAACCCTGGCGTCGTCGTCGCGCCGGAGGCGGAAGCGCCGGAACCGGTCGCCGAGTTCGCGGAGCGCGCGATGCGCGACCACCTCGACCGCGGCGAAGCCGAGGCGCTCGCGGCAGCGCACGGCTACGAGACGGCGGCGTGGAAGAACGGCCGCGGCGTCGTCGGCGCGCTCGCCGCCGTGGGCGCGTGGACGGCGTTCGACGACTGGACGTACGAGCGCATCGACTACCGGCGTCCGGAGCGCTGGGGGACGGAGCGCGACGTGGACGCCGAGAGCGTCTTCGCGGCGGCCGACGCCGAGTATCCCACGGTCTGGGACACCGTCGACCGCGAGGCCGGCGAACTGGTCTGCGTCCCGCACACGCCGGGTCCAATCCTCTACGGCATCCGCGGTGACGACCCGGACGCGGTGACGCGGGTCGCCGACCGCATCGAGAGCGAACCCGTCCACGCCAGCCAACTGTTCGTCACGAACCAGGGCACCGACCTCCACCTCGCGCAGGCGCCTCTCGACGAAGTCGAGAACGGCAAGGGGTACTGCGTGGACGCGACGGTCGCGACCGACCCGGAGACGCGTGAGGGCGGCCACGTCTTCCTCACCGTGACCGAGGACGGCGAGCGCCTCCAGTGCGCGGCGTTCGAACCGACGAAGCGGTTCCGCGACCACGTGCGCGCGCTCCGGCCCGGCGACCGTGTGACGGTCTGCGGCGAGGTCAGCGACGGCACCCTCAAACTGGAGAAGTTCGCCG
>JBDGQF010000298.1:0-2756 GCA_042219255.1 Halobacterium sp.
GCGTCGCCGCCGCGACGAGCAACAGCGCACAGACCGCGAACACGGAACTCGCAGTTCGCATGCACGTCAGCAGTACGATACCACTCACATAACGTTGACTGTTCGTGTCTAGAAAATCCCTCCTTCCCGAAACGAGAACCGGAAATTTGCACGTCTATGTATACCGACTGTGGTGTCGGTTCACACACCTAACCAGGGTGATAGCGGTGGCCGAGCAGTCCGGGAGCGTGCGGTCTCCACGACCGACCGGACGGCGCACCGTCTACGTGACGACGAAAAATACGGAGAACACTGAGTCGCGGACTTCCTGCGGCCCGTTACTCGGCGTCCGCGGGCGTGTCGAAGTCGTGGAAGTGCTCGCCCTCTTCCTTCGAGAGGATGTCGAGGGCTGCGGCCGCGCCGTCGCCCGCGGAGATGATGGCCTGCCACTCCTGGTCGCGCACCATCGCACCGGTCGCGTACGCGTCCGTCACGCTCGTCTCCATGTCCACGTCCACCTCGACGACGTCGCCGTCGAAGGACGCGCCCAGGTCGTCGGCGAGGTGTCGGTCGGCGCCCGTCGCGAGCACGAGGTAGTCCGCTTCGTACTCGTCGTCCTCCGTCGCGACCGTGAACCCGTTCTCGGACTGCGCGACGCCAGTGACCTCCTCGCCCTGGTGGCGGTCGACGCCGAACTCGTCGACCTGCTCGCGGGCGTCCTCCACGAACGCCGAACCGTCCTCCGACTCGATGCCGAGGTAGTTGAACAAGTGGGCCTTGTGCATCCACGTGCCGTCCGTGTCGAAGACGGTCGTGTCGAGGCCGTTCTTCGCGGTGAACAGGGCGGCGCTGAGGCCGGCGGGACCGCCGCCGACGACGATTACTTGCGGCATACGCGTTTGTTTCACGCGGTCGGCCGATAAACCTACGCGTCGCCGAGGATGTCGCGGGTTCTCCAGTGGCGGTACCGGAACATCGGCGCAAGCAGCAGGCCCGCCAGGTCGTCGCCGACGCCACCGACCGGCGTCTCGTACTCCACGCGGTCACGAATGAGCGTCTCGTCGCCGTCCGCGTAGAACAGGTGCGTGTGCTCCCACTCCGGGAACGGCCCGTCCTCCATCACGTCCACGAAGTACGCCGATTCCTCGGACTCCTCGCGCTCGGTGATGCGGGACACCCACGTCTGTCGCGGCCCGACGCCGAACGGCCTGACGGACGCGTGAATCCGCGTCCCCGCCGTCAAGACGTGCGTGTCCGGCCCGTCCTCGGGGCGCTCGATGTCCTCGATGCGGAGGTGCAGCCAGTCCGGCGTCAACGACCGCAGGCCGTCGATGGTGGAGTGAAACGCCCACGTGTCCGCCAGCGACGCACCGACCCGGAGGTCTCGCTCGAAAGTCGCCATACCACTCGTAAGGCGGCCGGTCGCAAAACTCCGACGGCGCCCACAGCCACCGCCGGGAGAACAGACCAGCGTGAGCTATCGCCCGCAGATTCAAGGAGAGTCCGCAGACAGACTCGCCACAGCGGCCGGCACGCCCGCTCGCTGCGTCACTTGAGGCGTTCCTGGAGGAACGACGGGTGGGCGGCGGTGACGCCCTCGATGCCCTGGATGTCCTCGCTGATGACCTCGCCGACGGCGTCCCCGTCGCTCGCGCGCACCTCCGCCATCAGCATATGGTCGCCACTCGACGTGTACAGCGAGTGGATGGCGTCCAGGTCTTTCAACTGGCGCGTCGCGTCCACGTAGCGCTCGGACGCCACGTCGATGCCGACCAGCGCGATGCTCTGCCCGGAGAGCTTCTTCGGGTCGACGTCCGCGGAATAGCCGACGATGACGCCCTCCTCCTCGAGTTTGTCGATGTACTTCCGTACCGTCGGCTTCGAGACGTCCGCGCGCGCCGCGATGTCGGCGTACGACGCCTGCGCGTCCTCCTCGAGCACGGCGAGGATGCGGTCTTCCGTCGATTCAGTACTCACACCCACTCGTTTGGTTCCTATGAAAAAATATCTTCCGAATCAGTAAGTCCCGCGGGAGCGACGGAAACTCCCGGCCCGACGACCGGGATTTCCCGCTGAGGACGCACCCAGCTATCGCTCCGCCACGGCGAACGCGCACTACTCCAGAACGCAGTACCAGGAGAACGCAGAAATGCGGAACGAAGAGAACGCGTCCGACCGCGGAGAGCGGTCAGGCGGTTACTTGTGGCGGTCGATGAGGTCGTACGAGCGCTCCCACTCGTAGTCCTCGTCGAAGTACCGCTCCGCCAGCGGCTCCTCGGGCATGTCGCCGCGCTCGCGCTTCTCCGCCTGGTAGGAGTTGCGTTCGCTGTCCTGGTAGTACCGGCCCGTGAGGACGGTGCCCTCGTAGAGCGCGTCCTCGGTCTCGTGCATCAGCTCGGCCGCCTCGCGGCGGTCGGTGACGTCGAAGTCGTAATCGTCGGACTCTTGCACGTCCACGTACGGGACGTACTGCTTGGCGTCCTTGTTCCAGGTCGGACACTGCGTCAGGAAGTCCACGTGCGAGAAGCCGTCGTGCTCGATGGCCTCCACAATAATTTCCTGGGCCTGGTTCGGGTTCACGGCGGCCGTCCGCGCGATGTAGGACGCGCCAGCCGACAGACTCATCGACAGCGGCCGAATCGGGTCTTTCGCCGACCCGTGCGGCTGCGTCTTCGACTTGTGGCCCTTCGGCGACGTCGGCGACGTCTGGCCCTTCGTCAGCCCGAAGATCTCGTTGTTGAACACGATGTAGGTCATGTCGTGGTTCTCGCGGGCGG
>JBDGQF010000182.1:0-2756 GCA_042219255.1 Halobacterium sp.
AAGACCAGGAACTCGCCAACGAAGTCAAGCAGAAGACGCTCGGGCAGATAGAGGGGCGGCTCGCCATCTACTCGGCGTCACACATCAACTTCTCGCCGGACCTCAACAACCTCCCGGGCAGCGTCGGCCGCCAGGAAGTCATCAGCGAGGTCGAGTCCGCGGCGAACGAACAGTTCAAGCAGCGCATGGAGGAGAACGGCCTGGAGAACGTCCAGGAGACCGGCGAAGAGCCGTTCGAGACTGACAGCGGGAAGAGCCCGGGCGTCAAGACGTACAGCGCGGAGTTCCCCGTGGGGACCGTGGAGTACGAGACGGGCGGCGAGACCATCAGCATCGACGTCGGCAGCATCGCCGTCTCGGGCGACCTCGCGGTCTGGAACGAGGGCGACTACGTCATCGTCGCGGGCGGCGCGTACCCCGCGGAGAACTTCTCGAAGACCACCGAGAAGACGCTCTCGGAAGCCATCTCCGTGACCGTGGACATCGACCTCGGACTGACGCCCCAGGACTACAAGGCGGAAGTCCGCGACCTGATGGCCGCCACGAAATGACCGCGTGGCGGTCGCTGTTCGATCGCGGCGCCGACTACGAGGTCGGCGTCGACGCGGTGCGGGAGACGCTCGCCGACCACCGCAGCGGCGGCGACGGCGACGGCAGCGATGAGTGACGTCGACCCCGCGGGCGTGGTCGCGGACGCGGACGTGCTCGCGGCGGACGTGTTCGTGGACGGCGACGCGCGCGCCGCGCTCGACCACGTACGGTCGCACTCCTGGGTCGACCTGTACGCCAGCGACCCGCTGCTGGACGACGCCGAGGCCGTGATTGCGGCGCTCGGCGACCCAGGGCTAGCGGCGGACTGGCGCGAGAAAATCGAGGGCGAGGCCGCACTAGTCTCGCACGCCGAGGGCGACCAGCCGGCGCTGGCGTCCGCGCAGGCCGCCGGCGCCGCGCACGTCCTCTCCTACGACGAACAGTTGCAGTCGGCGCGCACCGGCATGGAACTCAAGAAGCGCGTGGACGTCAGCGTGAAACACCCGGACGCGTTCGCGCGCCTGTTCGACCCGGAACGCCTCTACGCGGCCGCGGTCGGCGGCGAGTACCCCGGCCCCGACCGCGACCCGCGCGAGTAGGCGTCAGTCGTCGCGTCCGGCCAGCCAGTCCGCGAGTTCCGCGAGCGCGCGGCCGCGGTGGCTGAGCGCGTTCTTCCGCTCGGTGTCCATCTCCGCGAACGTGGTGCCGTCGTGCTCGAAGATGGGGTCGTAGCCGAACCCGCCCTCGCCCCGCGGCGCGACGATGGTGCCCTGGACGCTCCCCGTGAACGTCTCCGTGGTGTCGCCGTCGGCGTACGCGACCACGCACCGGAACGCGCCGCGGCGGTCGTCGAGGTCTTCGGCGACCCGCCAGACGCGCTCGACGCCGAGCGTGTCCTCGACGTACGACGAGTACGGCCCGGGGAACCCGTCCAGGCCGCGAATGAAGAGGCCGGCGTCGTCCACAATGACGGGGACGTCGGCGTCCTGGGCGTCGTAGGCGTCCTCGGCGCCGCGCGCCGCAATCTCCGCGAGGTCGCTGCTCTGAATCTCCGTGTAGTCGTAGTCGTGCTGTTCGACGTCGTAGACGCCGGCGAGGTACTCCTCGGCTTCGCGTACCTTCCCGGGGTTCGTCGTCACGAACCGGAGCGTGCGCATACCCGTGGGTGGTCGCGCACCGAGTTGGAAGCGTCGATTCGACCGGAGAAACTGCGCCGCCGGCGCGTCAGTCGTCGACGACGACTTCGACCGCTTCGGCGTCCTCGTCGCCCTCGGGTTCTTCGCTCTCGCTCTGCTTTTGCTGCCAGAGCAGGCCGCCGGCGACGGCGAGCACAATCCACGACCGCCAGTTCGCGAGGTTCAGCGTGTACCCGATGCCGAACGGCTTCTCCACGAGCATCCCCTCCCCGGGCTGCCAGTACGCCGACAGCATCTTGCTCAGCTTCGGCCGTTCGAAGTTGTACGGCACGCCGAACAGTTCGCCGCTGGACGGTTTCTCGACCATACACAGTGATTGGTCGCCACTCGTCAAATCAGTTTGGGGAGGAGCAGGGGACGGCGGCCGGCCCGTCGCTACTGGTAACGGCCGCGTCCCTCGATGGCGCGCAACTGGTCGATGACGGACTCGTCGCCGGCCGCGCGGTACGCGTCCTCGAACGCCGCGGCGAGCGCGTCGGCGTCGTCGGTGGTGCCGGCGAGGCTCTGCTCGAAGACGTGGCAGTCCATCGCGTAGTCCTCGACGTCATCCGTGTAGTAGCCGAGACCGAAGTCGATGAGGAACGTGCGGTCGTCGCTGTCCGCCACTCGAACATTCCGCGTCGTGGGGTCGCCGTGCACGAACCCGGCGCCGTGAATCGTCGCGAGGTGACGGCCGACGTCCCGCACGCGGGACTCCGTGAGCGCGTCCCGGAGGTCGACGTCGCCGACGTGCTGGAGCGTCAGCGTCGCTTCCGGCACGTCCACGTCCCAGACCAGGGGCGTGGGGACGCCGTGGCGGCGCGCCTCGCTCGTGAGTCGGGCTTCGAGGACGGTGCGGTCGCGGCGCAGTCGGTCGTCGAGCGCGCCGTGCCGGTAGGACTTCGGGAGGCGTGCCTTCACGACGTGGTCGTTCTCGAAGCGCACCGTCGCCTCCGCGCCCTGGAGGACGTCCGTCTCGGGGCGTGCGGGCGGTTCGGGGTCGCGCCACGTCACCGGCACCTGGTCGGGCCGGAAGTTCGAGTCGATGGC
>JBDGQF010000215.1:0-2725 GCA_042219255.1 Halobacterium sp.
CGCGTTCGAGACTGCCGTACTCGGCTTCGCGGTGCGAGCGCCGCCAGTCGCCCGTGTTTTCGAGGAACGTGACGAAGTTCGCGATGCCGACGATGTCGACGCCGGCCGCCCAGAGGTCTGGGTACTCCGTGAGCGACGCGAGCACCATGAACCCGCCGTAGGAGCCGCCGTATGCGACGATTCGGTCTTCGTCGACGTCGTCGCGGGCGGCCAGCCAGTCGACGCCGGCCTTGCCGTCCTTCACGGAGTCCATCCGATTGCGGACGTTGTCGAGGTTCATATACTCGGTGCCGTAGCCCGAGGAGCCGCGCGGGTTCGGTTCGAAGACGGCGTACCCGTTGTCCACGAAGTACTGGCGCAGCGACATGAAGAACGGGCGGCGCTGGGCCTCGGGCCCGCCGTGGAAGTGGACGATGACGGGGTGGGGGCCGTCGCCCTCGGGCGCCGTGTAGAACGCGGGAATGTCGAGGCCGTCGAAGGAGTCGTAGTGGACGAGTTCCGGGTCCCGGAACGTCGACTGGGGGATACCGGCCGTCGACGCGTCCGTCCAGCGCGTCGTCTCCCCGGACGCGACGTCGACGACGTGGACGTTCTTGTTCGCGGTGGGCGCGGACGTGGAGACGGCGAGGCGCTCCGCACCGTCGTCGAAGCTCAGACCGAACACGACGCCGTCCACGAGTTCAGGCGCCGGGTAGCGGTCGAGGCTGGTGCCGTCGGCGTCGGCGAGCGTGAGTTCGCTGTACCCGTCGACGTTCCTGACGTGGGCGAAGCGGCCGGTGTCGTGGTCGGTGACGACCGCTTCGACCGGCCAGTCGCCGCCGTCCGCGACCGTCTCCAGGTCGCCGGTCTCCGGGTCGAGGAGCGCGAGGTAGCGCGTGTCCGCGCCGCGGTCGGTGCAGACGTAGATGCCGCTGCCGTCCGGCGTCCACGCCACCGACGAGAACCGGACGTCCTCGTCGTACGGCGTCGCGTGACTGACGGCGCCGGTGTCGACGTCGACGACGTAGAGGTCGTCGCTGAAGTTCGAGTGGCTGTCGTGCAACAGGAGGCGGTCGTCGGTGGGACTCCAGCCGGCGACCGACAGCCGGTCGAAGTCGTCGCCCTCGGCGACGAGGGTGGCGTCGTCGCCGGTCTCCTCGCGGCCCTGCACGTAGACGTCGAAGACGCCCTCCTCGCGGCGGTTCGCCGCGAACGCGAACCGGTCGCCGTCGTGGCTCCAGCCGCCCCACTGGTGTTTCGCGTCCGGCCGCGCCGTCAACGGTACGTCCTCGCTGCCGTCCGCGGACAGCCGGTGGAACTGCCAGAACTCGTTGCCGCCCGCGTCCATCCCGTAGACGAGTTCGTCCCGCGTCGGCGAGAACGACGCGAACGCCACGCGCTCCTCGTGGAACGTGAGCTGTTCGGGCCACGCGCCCGGCTCGTCGAGTCGCCACACCTGGTTCGTGCCCGTCGCGTCCAGCAGGAACGCGAGTTCGCCGGACGGCCCGAAGGAGGGCGCGCCCGCGCCGCGGATGTTGAGGTACCGCTCGATGTCGTAGGCCATAGCGGTACTCGGCGTGGACGGTCGTTATTCGTTCGGGTCGCGGAACCGCGGCGTGCAGGCGTGGCCGCGAACGGAACCGTTTTTATCCACGTACTGCGTGCCGCAGTGTATGCGCGTGGCGTTCGTCTCGGAGACGACCGCCCACCACGTCGGTGACGACGACGTCGCTCGCCTCCACTTGCTCGCCGACCTGCTCTCGGAGCGCGGACACGACGTCCACGTCTGCTGTGCGCAGTGGTGGGACGGCCGCCCGGACACGTTCGAGCACGAGGACGTGACCTACCACGCGGTCACCGACGAGCGCGGCCAGCGGTGGTTCTCCCCGAAAGTCGCGCTCCTCCTGCGACGCCTCCAGCCGGACGTCGTGCACGCGTCGAGTCGGACGCCCGGCCACGTCTACGGCGCGCGCTGGGGCGGCCTGCTCGCCGGCGCACCCGTCGTCGTGGACTGGTACGACCCCCACGACACCACCACAGGTCTGCGCGGCCGCGCGTACCGGTACGCCGCGCGCCGCCCCACCACCGTCGTCACGCCGTCGCGGACGGTGAAGACGAGCGTCCGCGAGTGCGGTGCGGACGGCAACGGCGTCCGCGTCGTCCCAACCGGCATCGACTTCGAGCAGATTCAGCGCGCCGTCCCCGGCGACGGCGGCGACATCGTGTTCAGTCGCCGCCTCGACGCGGACGCCAACCTCGAGTCCCTGTTTCTCGCGCTCGCGGAGTTCCGCGAGTACGACTGGAACTGCACCGTCGTCGGCGACGGCCCCGAGCGCGACAACTACGAGCGCCAGGCGACCGACCTCCGCATCGCCGACCGCGTCGACTTCGTCGGCGAGCAGACCGTCGAGGAGCGCGTCCAGACGTTCAAGAACGCCCACGTCTACGTCCATACCGCCGAACGCACGTCGTTCGCGCTCGACCTCCTGCGCGCGCTCGCCTGCGGGTGCGTCGGCATCGTCGAGTACCACGCCGAGTCGAGCGCGCACGAACTCGTGGAGACGTACGACCGCGGCTTCCGCGCGACCAACGACGAGGAAATCACGGAGTGCCTCGTGAAGGCCGGCGACCTCGAACGCATGGCCGTCGACGAGTCGTTCGCCGAGTACGACCACGAGCACTTCCTCGACGCGTACCTCGACGCCTACCGGGACGCCCAGGAGCACGCCGGCCTGCTCTGAACGAC
>JBDGQF010000226.1:0-2712 GCA_042219255.1 Halobacterium sp.
TCCTCGCGGCCGGACTCGCGCTCTCCGGTGACTACGCGTTCGTCGGCCTGCTCGTGCTGGTGCTGGTCGCCGGCGGCCGGTTCGTGGCGCCGGAGGTCGCGCTGTTCTCCGAGGCGGAGTTCGGCCTGCCGGACGGCCTCTCGTTCCGGTGCCTCGCCGTCTCGACGGTCGCCTGGGCCGCCGTCTTCGTGGTGCTGGCCGCCGCCGACGCCCCCGAGTACGTGCTGAGCGCGCTCCCGTTCGCCGCCGCGCTCGTCTGCCTGCCGGCGTACGCCGCGCTCGCCAGCGAGGGGCGCGTGGACACCGACGCGGGCGTCGCGCACCTCCGCGAACGTGACCTCGACCTCGACGACGTGGCGTCGGTCGCGCGGTACGACCTCGGCCCGCTCACGGTGCTGCGCCTGCGGTACCACGAGGGTGCCGGCTACGTCTCCGCGCCGCGCGTGTTCGGCGTCCTGTGCGGGGACGCGGCGGCCGTCCGCGCCGCCCTGGAGTCCAGCGACGCGCCGCCACCGGCTGTCGACGGCAACCCGCTGGTCGCGAAGACGCTGCACGCGTTCGGCGCGGGCGCGTTCGCGCTCGCCGCCGGGTTCGCCGCGTTCGCGTACAGGCAGGGCGGCGACGCAGCAGTCGTTGGCGCCTACGGCGCTACGTTCGCCGCGCTGTTCGGCGCGCTCTTCGTCTGGGCCGGCCGCCAGGAAGGGTGAGCGCGCCCGAAGCGAGAGGGCTAAACCCTCGACGTGCGTCTCCTGTGACATCCCGCAGATGCACCGGACAGCCATCGCCGACTCGGTCGACAGCGACCGCATGCGACACTCCTCACGAGGTGAGGTGGCGGCGTGAGCGGTGACGCGAGCGAGGTCGGCGACCTCTCGGCGACGTGGAGCGTCCGCGACGCGACCCTGTTCCGGTCGCCGGACGCGCCGGGCGAGGAGACGCGGTTCGGCAGCACGGTGTCGCCGGACGCGCTCCGGGACGCCCTCGACCGCGCGGCGCGCACGGTCCGCGAGACGCCGCCAGAGCAGGACGGCTACGCCGTGCCGCTACACGCACCGGACCGACCGGAGACCACCGGCGAGTACGTGCTGTGGCGGCCAGACGCCGAACAGGTCGGCTGGTTCGACACCGCGTTCGGTATCGACGGCGCGGTCCGGTTCGTGCCGGTCGCGGACGCCGCGGCGACGACGCTCGGCGACCGCCTCCGGTGCTGGCACCCGGACACGACGCCGGAGGCAGTCGACCCGCTCGCCGAGTTCGAACTCCCGCGCACGCGAGTCCAGGCCGACGACCCACTCTCGGAAGCCGAGGCGGAGTCGTTCTTCCACGACCTCCACGACGCCGTGGCCGCCGAGCGCGACGCCGAACTCGCTGCGAACCGCGCCCAGCACCGCGGCAGCGACGTGAACGACCTCGCGCGCCGCGGCGTCGCCGTCGGCCCGTTCCTCTCGCTGGGCCGCGTCAGTCGGCCGGACGGCGTCGGCCGGTTCCAGTTCCAGGTCGCGGACGGCGACGTCGACCTGGTCGCCGACGAGGACGTCTACCCGGACAGCGTCTTCCTCGTGGACGTGCCCGGGGACGACGGCGAGTTCCCGGTCGCGGTGCGGACGACGCGCGTCCAGGGGCCGACGCTCACCGTGCGGGCGGACGCGTCCTGCGACCTGGCGCCGTCCCGCCTCGAATCAGTGCTCGCGGACGGCGACCGCGAGTTCTGGTTCACGCACCTCCTGAACCCGGTGCCGTTCGACCGCCGCGAGACGGCCATCGAGCACGTCGCCGGCCACGACGACAAGCGCGCGCTCCTGACCGGCCAGCGGCCCGTGCGCTTCGCCGCCGACCGCCTCTCCGTGCCCAGCGTCGACCTGGAACTGAACGAGTACCAGGAGCGCGCGCTCAAGTGGGCGGCCGACGCCGAGGACGTCGTCTGCGTCCATGGCCCGCCCGGCACCGGGAAGACGCGGACGCTCACCGCGTACGCGCTCCACGCCGCGAGCCACGGCGACAGCGTGCTCGTGACCGCGCACTCCAACCAGGCGGTCGATAACCTCCTCGTCGGCGACAGCACGCGCGACGACCCAGACCCGGGGAGCCTGCACGCCGCCGCGCTCGACGGCGACCTCTCCGTCGCGCGCGCCGGCCACAACTCACGGAACCCGGTCGTGCGACGCGAGTACGCGAACGCATCGGTCGCCGACGCGGACGTGGTGGCGGCGACGACCAGCGGCGCCGCGCAGTTCGACACCGACCGGTTCGACGTCGCCGTCGTCGACGAGGCCACGCAGGCCAGCAGGCCGGCGACGGCCATCGTCCTCGACTGCGCGCGCAAACTCGTGCTGGCGGGCGACCACCGCCAGCTACCGCCGTTCTCCGCGACCGAGGGCGACGGCGAGGAAGCGCTCCAGCCGTCGCTGTTCGAGCACGTCCTCGACACGTACGGCGACGACGTCGCGGTGCTGCTGCGCCGCCAGTACCGGATGCACGACGCCATCGCCGCGTTCCCGAACGACGCGTTCTACGGCGGTCGCCTGGAGACGGCCGACGCGGCCGCGGACCGAACGATTCCGGGTCTCGACCCGCTCGTCGGCGTCGACGTCGCCTGCGGCGAGCAGTTCGACCGGGGACGGAACTCCTACTACAACCCCAGGGAGGTCGACGTCGTCGTCGAGGAAGTCCGACGGCTCGCGGACGCGGGCGTCGACCCTGGCGACGTCGGCG
>JBDGQF010000042.1:0-2707 GCA_042219255.1 Halobacterium sp.
GCCCCCATTCCGGCGTATGCACGCAGGCAGACACGCCACGCGTGGAATCGGCACGGAGCGACTGCGATACCGCTCGGGGCCGACAACAACAGCCAGCGTGTCGCCTGCAACGGAGGGGTCGAGGTGAGCGACGCCGCAGACCGCGCGCACACGCTCCGCCTGGAACTCGTCGACGAACCCGGCGAGCTGTTGCGCGCGCTGTCGCCCATCGCGGAGAACGGCGGCAACCTCCTGTCGATATTCCACGAGCGCGGGTCGCTGACGCCGCGCGGCCACATCCCCGTGGAGGTCGACCTGGAGTGTCCGCCCGAGCGCTTCGAGCGCATCGTACAAGCGCTCCGGGAGGCCGGCGTCACCGTCATTCAGGCGGACGCCGAACGGTACGGGGAAGCGGTCACCCTCCTGCTGGTCGGCGACCTCGTGGACACCGACCTCTCCGATACGCTGTCGGAACTGGAGGCTTGCGGCACCGCGTCGGTCGCGGACTTCTCGCTGACGACCGAGGAAGGCACCGAGGGCGTCTCGTGTGCGCGCGTCCGCCTCGCCATCGAGTCCGGGAGCGCGGAGCGCGCCGTCGACACGGTGCGCGAGGTGGCGTCGGAGAAAGACCTCGTCGTCGTGGAACCACTGGTGGGTGAACAATGAGACTGGCAGTGATGGGTGCCGGCGACGTCGGCCGGTCGGTCGTCGAACTCGCGTCGGAGTACGACCACGAAGTGACGGCGTTCGCTGACTCGACCGGGGCCGTCGTCGACCCGGACGGCATCGACGTGCAGGCGGCGCTCGACCACAAAGACCGCGTCGGCAGCGTCGGCGAGGCCGACCCGTCAGACGCGCTCGGCGCCGCGTACGACGTGCTCGTGGAGGCGACGCCGACCACGCTCGGCGACGCCCACCCTGGCTTCGAGCACGTGCGCGCGGCGCTGGAGAACGACCGACACGTCGTCCTCGCGAACAAGGGGCCGGTCGCGGAGCGCTACGACGACCTGCGCGCGCTCGAAGCCGAAAGCGACGGCGAGGTGCTGTTCGAGGCGACGGTGGCCGGCGCGATTCCCGCGCTCGCGACCATCGACGGCATCGGCGCCGAGCGCGTGACCGCGGTGCGGGGCGTGCTCAACGGCACCGCGAACTTCATCCTCACGCGCATGGCCGCCGAGGGCCTCGGGTACGAGCACGTGCTCTCGGAGGCCCAAGACCTCGGCGTCGCGGAAGCCGACCCGACGTTCGACGTCGAGGGCACGGACGCCGCGCTGAAGTGCGCGATTCTCGCGAACGTCATCCACGGCGGCGGCTACTCCCTGGAGGACGTCGACGTCCAGGGCATCACGGACATCCCGCCGTCCGCACTCGAACTCGCCGCGGAGGACGGCCGCACGGTTCGACTCATCGGTGAAGTGACGGCGGAGGGCGCGCGTGTCGGCCCGCGACTCGTCCCGGAGAACGACGCGCTGGCGGTGTCGGGCACGATGAACATCGTCCAACTGGAGACCGAGCACGCCGGCCGCCTGAACATCTCGGGCCGGGGCGCCGGCGGCCGGGAGACGGCGACCGCGGTGCTGGCGGACGTCGATAGACTGGACTGACTCAGGCGGCGACTCCTCTCGATGGTGGTCGACGCCGCGACGGACACGCGTTCACTTCGTTTCGTGTGCCGTGTTCCCACAAACCGCGGGACGGCGCCGCGGTGGTGCTGAGGGCGTACCGAAATGGTTTTAATGCGAAACGCCGAATAGTTCCCACAGAGCGCGTCTTTGGCGCGAAATTAGACAATGAGCGACGAACAACACCAGAACCTGGCCGTCATCGGCCACGTCGACCACGGCAAGAGCACGATGGTCGGGCGACTCCTCTACGAGACGGGGAGCGTTCCCGAGCACGTCATCGAACAGCACAAAGAAGAAGCCGAGGAGAAGGGCAAGGGCGGCTTCGAGTTCGCCTACGTCATGGACAACCTCGCCGAAGAGCGTGAGCGCGGTGTCACCATCGACATCGCCCACCAGGAGTTCAGTACCGACGAGTACGACTTCACTATCGTCGACTGTCCTGGCCACCGCGACTTCGTGAAGAACATGATTACGGGCGCGTCCCAGGCGGACAACGCCGTCCTCGTCGTCGCCGCAGACGACGGTGTGGCGCCCCAGACCCGAGAGCACGTCTTCCTCTCGCGGACGCTCGGCATCGACGAACTCATCGTCGCCGTCAACAAGATGGACCTCGTCGACTACGACGAGTCCAAGTACAACCAGGTCGTCTCCGACGTCAAAGACCTGTTCGCGCAGGTCGGCTTCAACGCAGACGAAGCGACGTTCATCGCGACCTCCGCGTTCGAGGGCGACAACGTCTCCGAGCACTCCGACAACACGCCCTGGTACGAGGGCCCGACCCTGCTGGAGGCACTCAACGACCTGCCGGCGCCGTCCCCGCCGACGGACGCGCCGCTGCGCCTCCCCATCCAGGACGTCTACACCATCTCCGGCATCGGTACCGTCCCCGTCGGACGTATCGAGACCGGCATCATGAACACGGGCGACAACGTCAGCTTCCAGCCGTCTGACGTCGGTGGCGAGGTCAAGACCATCGAGATGCACCACGAAGAGGTGCCCAAGGCCGAACCCGGCGACAACGTCGGGTTCAACGTCCGCGGCATCGGCAAGGACGACATCCGCCGCGGCGACGTCTGTGGCCCGGCCGACGACCCGCCGACGGT
>JBDGQF010000080.1:0-2705 GCA_042219255.1 Halobacterium sp.
ACGCGCGCGCTCACCGCGGCCGCAATCTGGACGGCGGCGTGCCCGACGCCGCCCGACCCGCCGTGAATCAGTGCGTCTTCGGCCGGGTCGAGGTCGCCGTGGTCGACGAGCGCGCGCCACGCCGTCACCGCCGCGACGCCCGCCGCACCCGCCTCCGTGAGGTCGACGCCGTCCGGCAACGCGACGGTGCGGTCGGTCGGCACGACGGCGTACTCGGCGTACGCGCCCTGGTAGGACGCGTTCCCGATGCCGGTGCCGTAGACGTCGTCACCGACCTCGAAGCCCTCGACGTCCGGGCCGGTCTCCACCACGGTGCCCGCGTAGTCCACGCCCGGCGTGAACGGGAGTCCGACCGGGTCGTACGACCCCTCGCGGAAGTACGTGTCCACGGGGTTGACGCCCGCGGCCGCCACTTCCAGGAGGACTTCGCCCGGGCCCGGGCTCGGTCGTTCGACGTCGTCGACGTGCAGTACGTCCGGGCCGCCGTGCTCAGCGAGTCTGACTGCGCGCATACGCCGAGGGACGACGGACGACGGGATAAGCGTACGCCAGGAGGCAGTTCCGACCGCTGGTGTCGGCCGCCCGCCCGCCGATTGCCGGATGCCTGACGCTTTTTCGACGGTCCGGTGTACCAACAGGCAGGCATGACCGACGACACCGACATCGACTTCGTGCAGTTCGGCGACACCGGCCTCCAGTCCAGCGAACTCCAGTTCGGGACGTGGCGGTTCGGCAAGGAGACCGAGGAGGGCAACGTCGAAATCGGCGAGAAGCGCGCGAAGAAACTGCTCACCGCGTACGCCGACGCCGGCGGCCGGTACATCGACACCGCGGACGTCTACGGCGGCGGGGACAGCGAGGAGTGGATTGGGGACTGGCTGTCCGACCGCGACCGGGAGCGATACACCATCGCGTCGAAGATTTACTGGCAGATTCGGGACGGCGACCCGAACAGCCGCGGCACCAACCGGAAGAACGTCCGCCACCGCATCGACGCGCTCCTCGACCGCCTCGGCACCGACTACGTCGACGTCCTCTACATCCACCGCTGGGACGACGAAACGCCGACGCGAGAGCTGATGCGCACGCTGAACGGCCTCGTGGAGGACGGGAAGGTCCACTACCTCGGCGCGTCCACGCTCCGGCCGGACGCCTGGAAGGTCGCGCAGGCGAACGAACTCGCGCGCGCCGAGGGCCTGGAGCCGTTCTCCGTGCTCCAGCCGCGGTACAACCTCGTCGACCGCGAAATCGAGGGCGACTACCTCGAGTTTGCGCGCAGCGAAGGGCTCGCCGTCTGCCCGTGGAGCCCGCTCGCGCAGGGCTTCCTCACGGGGAAGTACGACCGCGAGGACGGCCTCACGGGGGAGTCCCGCGCCAGCGAGTCCACGCGCTGGGAGGAGAACTACCTCACCGCGGAGAACTTCGACGTCCACGACGAACTCGACGCCGTCGCCGACGACGTCGGCGCGTCGCCCGCCCAGACCGCGCTCGCGTGGCTGCTGCACCGCGACGGCGTCACCGCGCCCATCGTCGGCGCGCGCACCGTCGACCAGCTAGCGGAGAACCTCGCCGCCGCCAGCATCGACCTCTCCGACGACCAGGTCGAGCGACTGACCGAAGCCAAAGAAGGCCCCTACGGCGGCCTCTGAACAGCTAGGACGACAGCGGCCAGAATCCGCCCGCCACCGGTCGCTAGGAGAGTTCGTCGACGGCGGCCGCCAGCGCGTCGCGCTCGCTGGTCTGTTCGCCGTACGCCGACTCGTACTCGTTCGCGAACCGGAGCGCGCAGTCCAGTGCGTCCTCCCGGTCGTCGTAGGTCTCGATTGGTTCCTCGGACTCGAACTCGTCGCGGTGCCCCACGATTGCGCCCGCGCGGTACCGCTCGTCGTCGTGGGGCGACGACGTGGACACGTGGAGGACGTGGACGCCCACGTCGTGGCCCTCGCGCACGAACAGCGTCGGGTTCTCCGCGCGGTACTTTTCGACGATGTAGTCCGGCTCTTCGACCTCGTGCCAGTCTCCGGGCAGCGACGGCGCCATACGCCCGCTTCCGGCGCGACCGGTTTCTGTGTTCTGGCAGTCCCTACTCATCGCCGCGGCGCGTTGCCTCGACTGCCGCCGCGATTTCCTCGGGGTGTTCGGCGGCCACGCGCAGCACGGCGTCGTGGAGTTCGCGCTTCTCCTCGTTCCGAATCCCGGCCTCGCGGAGCGCGCGCACCACCTCCAGGTCGAGGGCGTCCTCCAGCGCGTTCCACGCCGCCGGCCGCGCGTACAGCGGCGACTGCTTGACCTCGCCGTACTCGAACGCCGGCGTGTCACTCACCGTCTCCGATGCGACCTCCGTAGAACCCTTCCCACTCTCGTTCGGACCGCCGTTCTCGCTGCTCGACGTTTCCGAGGAACCTGTTGTCGAATCTGTCTCCGCCCCGTCCGTCGAGTCCGTTGCCGGCCCTGCTGATGACTCAGTAGTCGAATCTGGCATCGACTCAGCCGTCGAATCGGTCGTCGTCTCCTCAATTTGTTCCGCGGTCCCATCCGAGGACGATTCGCTGTCCTGGTGTTCGCGTTCCGCCGCTTCCAGGTCGTCGAAGCCCATTACCGCACCACCTCCCCGCGTTCGACGATGCGCGCGAGTTCGTCGTACGCCCCTAACTGGTCGCAGGTGTCGTCGTAGTCCCGGAGCGGCACGCCCTCGTCGTGGGCGT
>JBDGQF010000452.1:0-2704 GCA_042219255.1 Halobacterium sp.
GTCCCGCCGAACGGGTAGGTATGATATCACTGGACGAGGCGGTGACCGCGCGCCTCGAGACCCACGGCGAGCGCTTCGAAGTGCTCGTCGACCCGGACGCAGCGCTGGAGATGAAACGCGGCGAGTTCGAGGGCGACCTCGAGGACGTCATCGCCGCCCGCGACGTCTTCGAGAACGCGAGCAGGGGCGACCGGCCCGCAGAGGAAGCACTCGAGGAAGTGTTCGGGACGACCGACCCGATGGAAATCATCCCGGAGGTCATCGAGCGCGGCGAAATCCAGATTACGGCCGAGCAGCGCGAGGAGATGCAACAGCGCAAGAAGCGCAAACTCATCAACATCATCTCGCGGAACGCCATCAACCCCCAGATGGACGACGCGCCCCACCCACCGGAGCGCATCGAGAACGCGCTGGAGGAAGCCGGGTTCACGGTCGACCCGATGGAGCCGGCGGAGAACCAGGTGGACGAGGCGCTTGACGCGCTCCGGCCCGTGATTCCAATCCGGTTCGAGGAAGTGACGGTCGCGGTGCAGTTGCCGCCGGACTACGCGGGCAGCGGCCAGGCGAAAATCCGGGAGTTCGGCGAACTCGACCGCGAGGAGTGGCAGGCCGACGGCTCCTGGGTTGGCGTGTTGACGTTCCCCGCGGGGATGCAAAACGACTTCTTCGACCTCGTGAACGAGGTCTCGGAGGGCGAGGGCGAGACGCAGATTATCAAGGAGAAGGGCGAACTCGACACCCGGTAGCTGTTCTGGGCGGACTCGCGGTGTGACGTCGCTACCCCTTCCGGAAGCCGAGCAGGAAGCCGCCGGTGAAGCCGGCGCTGACGGAGAGCGTGGAGAGAATCGTGTTCACCCAGGACGGCGGCGTGCTGCCGCTGCCCATCTCGGCTGCCTTCATCATGCCGCCGGAGAGGCGCTCCCAGTCGACGGTGATGATGCCGCGGGATTCGAGGAACTTGAACAGCGCGAGTTCGAGGCCGACGATGACCGCGATGAGTTTCGCGATTTTCTTCGCGGCGAACCCGATGATTGCGCCGATGCCGGCGCCGCCACCGAACTCGAGGCCGAGCGTGGTGAAGTTGATGTCTGGCATGGCCTGTCTTCGGTCACCAACTGGTAAGTCTCTTTTGCCGCGCCCGGGGCTTAAGTAGCGGCGGGACGTACAGTTGCGTAAGTGACCGGAACACCAACGAAGACGGCGGTCGTCGCCAAGCGCGTCGACGACGGCGACGCGGACACCGCCGAAATCCGCGACCTCGTGCGGGCGGCCGGCTATGAGGTGGCGGGCGAAGTGACGCAGACGCGGACCGCAGACCCCGCCCTCCAGTTAGGCGAGGGGAAAGTCGAAGAGCTCGCCGTCCTCGTCGACGAGACGGACGCCGAGCGCGTGGTCTTCGACAACCGCCTGGGCCCCTATCAGACGTTCAACCTCGGGAAGAAACTGCCCGAGGACACGGAAGTCGTGGACAGGTTCCGCCTCATCCTCGACATCTTCGGGCAGCGCGCGCAGACGCGGAAGGCCCAGTTGCAGGTGGAACTCGCGGAACTGCGGTACGAACTGCCGCGCGCGGAAGCGAAGACGAGCCTCGCGAAGCGCGACGAGCGCCCCGGGTTCATGGGGCTCGGCGAGTACGACGAGAGCCGCGAGCAGGACATCAAGGCCCAGATTAGCCGCATCCGGGACGAACTCGAACGCATCGAGAAGACGGAGGAGCAGCGCCGCGAGACGCGCCGCGAGTCCGGGTTCGAACTGGTGGCGCTCGCTGGCTACACGAACGCGGGGAAGTCGACGCTGCTGCGCCGCCTCGCGGACGACCTGGACGTCGACGAGAACGCCGACCTGCACCCAGACCTGGACTCGACGGCGGAGTCCCAGGACAAACTGTTCACGACGCTGGGGACGACGACGCGGCGCCTGGAGATGGACCGCCGGGACGTCCTGTTGACGGACACGGTCGGGTTCATCAGCGACCTGCCGCACTGGCTCGTGGAGTCGTTCAAGTCGACGCTGGAGTCGGTGTACCAGGCCGACCTCGTGTTGCTCGTGGTGGACGCCAGCGAGAGCGTCGACGAGATTCGCGAGAAACTCGTGACGAGCCACGACACGCTGTACGAGCGCAACGAGGCGCCCATCGTCACCGTGTTCAACAAGGTGGACAAGGTCGACGACGACGAACTCGAAGAGAAGATGGAGGCGCTGTCGGCGCTGGCGCCCGACCCGGTCGCGGTCAGCGGCCTGGAGGGCGTCAACGTGGACGCGCTCCGGGAGCGCATCGACCGCGAACTCCCCGCTCGGGAGCGCGAGACGCTCGTGCTGCCGATGACGGAGGACACGATGAGCGTGGTGTCGTGGGTGCACGACCACGCGTACGTCTGGGACGTCGACTACGGCGACGAGCAGGTCGTCATCGACTTCGAGGCGCGGCCGACCATCGTGGAGAAGACGCACTCGAAAGCAAGCGACCTCGTCGCGGAAGCCTGACGCAGTAGTCGCGCCCGCGCCGCCGTCACAGCGGCAGTCGCATTAATCGAGTTCTCGTTTCTCCTTGCGGACGACTTCGACGTCCTCGATGGCGGTGCCCGGGTACTGGCCGTCGTCGTCTTTCTCTGCGGCTTTCACCATGTCCCAGACGACGTTCAGGCCGGTGGTCACGCCCTCCAGGGCTTCCATCTCGCAGCCGGTCTTCCCGGTGGTCTCGACG
>JBDGQF010000150.1:0-2700 GCA_042219255.1 Halobacterium sp.
CGCCACAACCTTACCGCCTCCTCTCTCACCGCCACCTTCCCTCTCTCCCACGCCCCACAGCGCTGACTGTCTGGAGTGCTGGAAGACAGCGAGAATAGCGAGGCGAGCGCGTGTGCCACTCCTGTCTGCACGCGTCCAAACTGGGAGCGGCCAGTACTGAACAGCCCTCCCTGCGCTCCGTAAATGTCCCAGGAGGGTTTCAGCCGTTCCCGACTTCCGGGTCGAGGTAGCCGTAGAGTACGTCCTGACAGAAGCTCAGCGCGACGCCCAGGAGCGCGAGGACTGTCGTGGTACCGACCAGCAGCGGGAGGTCGCGGGCGCGCACGGCAATCTGCACGAAGGCGGTGATGCCGGGGACGTGGAAGACCGCTTCGACGACGAACGACCAGATTGCGAACACCGACATGAGTTCGGCGAACGAGACTTCGAGGAGGGGGAGTGCGGCGTTCCGGACGGCGTGGCGGGCGTCCGTCACGTCGCCGGCGCCTTTCGCGGCGAGCATCTTCGAGACGAGCGACGACTGGTGTTCGACCGCCGCCAGGCGCACCTGCCGGAAGAGACCGGTCGCGAGGCCGACGGAGAGGACGGCGGCCGGGAGGAGGTACTTCGCGCTGAGGTGGCGCCACGGCACCGTGTTCGGCCAGCCGTACGAGCCGCCAGGCCCCCAGACCGCCGGGCCGAGGAACGGCGAGTTCCCGCGGACGAACGGCGGCCAGCAGCGCCGGCGGAGTCCCTCCGGGCCCGTACACCAGATGGGGTGGGAGACCCAGTCGACGTGCTTCATCAACTCGAAGGCGACCATGCTCCCCAGCACCATCGTCGGGACGCCCAGGAGGACGTACGCGAACACGCGGAGTGCGGCGTCCCGCTGTTCGGGGCCGTAGGCGGCGGCGAGGCCGGCGATGATGCCGATGGTGTACGTGAACAGGATTGCGGGCAGGACGTACGCGAGCGTCCGCGGAATCGCCGCGACGAGCACGTCGCTCACGGGACGGCGCATCGACTCGGAGTACCCGAAGTCGAGTTCGATCAGGCCGAGGACGTGGTCGGCGTACTGCTCGGTGAGCGGGACGTCCACCGGATAGAAGCGGTTGGTGGCGACGACGAGGAACGTCAGCGACACGGCGGCGAGGGCGGCGACGGCGGCGAGCGTGCCGCGCCGCGCGGTGTACGTCGCGAGCGACATCTCACACTCCCTCGCCGTGCGGGTCGAGGACGTCACTCACTGCGTCGCCGAACAGGTTGAACGCGACCACCGTGGTCGCGAGGAAGACGACGATGGACGCCGTAATCCACCACTTCTGGAGCCACGGCACGGGGTTGTCCGAGAGCCCGCGCAACAGGATTTCGCCCAGCGACCGGCGGTTCACGGTGTTGAGTTTGAGGTACGAGAGCGCCACCTGAATCAGGATGAGGACGGGTAGCTGGCGCGTGAGCGTCGTGACGATGGTGGACGCGGCGTTCGGGACGACGTGCGTGCGGACGATTCGCAGGTCGCTGGCGCCGGCGCTGCGCGCGGCGCGCACGTAGCCGGACTGCCGGCGTTTGATGGTCTCGCTGCGCACGAGGCGCGCGATGCCGCCCCAGTCGAACAGCCCGAACACGAGCGCGAGCGCGAACAACCCCTTCCCGAGGTACAGCGTCGCGAAGATGATGTAGACGATGACGGCGGGAATCGTCTGCTGGACGTCGACGTACCACATCAGGACGTCGTCGACGCGGCCGCCGAAGTAGCCGGCGGCGGTGCCGACGGCGGTGGCGACGACGACCATGAGGATGCCCGCGCTGAGCGCGAGTTTGAACGCGACGTGCATCCCGAAGAGGATGATGCGCACGAGGTCTTCGCCGACGCGCGTCGTACCCAGTGGGTGCGCCCACGTGCCGTGACAGCGCCCGTCCGCCATCTCGCCGACGCAGTTGTACGCGTGGATGCCGTCGGCGGATACGCTCGTGAACACTGGAGGCTGGAGTTTCGCGGCGAAGTCCACGCGCGCGAGTCCGAACCACTCGGGGCCGACGACGCCGAGCACGCCGAACGCGACGAGGTACGCGAAACTCAGGACGCCGATGGGGTGGCTCCGGAACTCGGCGACGTACGCGGCGGTGCGGTCGCGGTCGGCGACCAGCGGGACGACGCTGTACCGGACTGCGAGCACGGCGGACACGAGGAACAGCCAGTCCATTCGCGTGAGGTCCCAGTCGGCGACCAGGGCGTTCGGGGCGACGACGTAGTCGTACGCGAACAGGGCGGCGAGCGCGAGCAGGGCGGCCGCGAGGCCGACGGTGCGCAGTCGCACCGCGCCCAGTCCGCTCGACTGGTCGGCCCAGTCGATACTGGTGAACAATGGGGCTTCTGCGTCGGTGGAGGGCATCTGCCCGTGGCATGTTACCGACGCCCAATCAATACTGTGTTATTTTCAGTATGAGAACACGCTGATTGGTAGTCCCAGTGCCACCGTCACGCACTACGCTGCAGAACGAAGGTCTGCAGAACGAAGCTCTGCAGAACCAACGGAGAACGCCTGCTATCGCGGTCAGTCGTCTTCGGTCTTGCTGTCCGCGGAGAGACCCTGCGGCTTCCAAGCCCTCCCTCGGCGCTCACTTCGTTCGTGCCTCGGTCGCCCTTGGAGATTCCGCCAGGCTATCCGTGGCGTCAGTCGTCTTCGGTCTTGATGTCCGCGGAGAGCCCTTGCGCCATCT
>JBDGQF010000217.1:0-2638 GCA_042219255.1 Halobacterium sp.
GGGACGGCCGTGTCGAACTCCTCGCGGAGGAGCGCGCGCGGCTCGTCGACGGCGCGCGACCGGTACGCCGGCGTCTTGTACCACGTCGGCGGCAGGCCGAGGACGGCCCACGGGTAGCACGAACACAGCGTGCACACGACGAGGTTGTGCTGGTCGGGCGTGTTCTCGACGACGCGCAACTCCATCATGTCGTCCGGGACTTCCGGCGCGACCTCCGCGACCGCGTCGAGGCCGTCCGCCAGCAGTCTGTCGCGGTAGTCGTCGTCGACCCACGCGCGGGCGACGGCTTTCGCGCCGGTGAGCGGGCCGACCTGGTCTTCGTACATCGAGACGACGTCGTCGACGGCGTCGGGCGTCACCAGTCCCTTCTCGGTCAACAGCGACTGCAGGGCGCGCGCCCGTGCCTCCGGGTCTCGGTCTCTGAGCGGTCCGGTACTGGTCGCGTCGTTGGTGTCGTCTGAGTCAGTCATGGCGGTCGGCCTCGGGGTCGGTCAGGTAGCTCTCCCAGCACTCCAGGCGCACCGCTGTCGCGTCCGTGTGGTCGGCGCCCCAGAGGTCGTCGGCGTCGAAGCGGACGTTGTACAGGGGTTCGGCGCGCGGGTCGCCCGCGGCGTTGGCGTCCGGGAGTACCTGTGTGCCGCGGTGCGCGGTCACTTCACCGACGACGCCGCGCGCGTACCGCGGACAGCGCGTATGGCCAGTCGGGTGGTCGTTCTTGACGCGGACGCGGTCACCGACCTCGTACGTCGGCTCTACGTAGTCGCCGCCCGCGTCGTAGGCGTCCTGGACGCCCGCCAGCAGTTCCTCGAACGAGGGCCCGTCGCCGTCCACAATCGGCACTTCGTCGTCCGCGGACTCGATGGCGGCGACCAGTTCCTCGCGGTCGACGACGCCCGCGTCGAACAGGAGTTCCTCGAGCGCGGTCTGCCAGCGCTCGTAGTACGGCGTCGACAGGTAGTACACCGGGTCGTGGCGTTCCAGCGTCGCGCGCAGGTCGTCGAGTCCGAACACGCCCTGGCTGAGACACGCGAGGAACAGCGCTTCCACGCGGCCCTCCCAGGGCTCGTGGAACGGCGACGCGTCCTCTGGTTCGTCCGACGGGAGCGACCCGAAGCCGTCCATCCCGCCGACGTCGTGGATGCCGTCCATACCACCACCCGTGGATTCCGAGTGCTTAAACGCTCGCTCGGCGGCGGGACTGTCCCCACTCGCGACGCCGCTCCGTGTTGCGGACACCGCCAGCTACGACGCCGTCGACGCGACGCCCGACGCTCCGAGCCGACGGACGCCCAGCAGTCCGGGACACACCCGTATATTCAAGTGGATTACAGCGAGAAGGAGGAACGTGTCTCGCCGGCCACTACACAGCCCACTCACGGTCGCTGCCGTCGTGCTCGCGGTCGTGGCGGCCGCTCCCGGCGCGGCGGTCGCTGCGGGCGGCGCCGACGCGTCGACGACGGTGGAGTCCGGCGTGCTGTCCGTCGACGTCACCGGCCCGGGCGCGGCGACAGAGGTCGAGGAGACGTTCTACGTGTGGGCCGGCGAACCGACGACGTTCGAGGTGACCGTCACCGACTACCTGAACGTCTCCGAGACGTACTACGCCGACTACGAGGTGCGGGTCACCCGCGACCGCCACGCGTCGTTCCACCCGCTGCGCGACGACTCGCTGGCGAGTACAGCGGTGACGCTGCGCGAACTGGAGACGCGTGCAGTCGGCGTGACGATGGACGCCGAGGAACTCGAGACGGGCCGGTACACGCTGTACGCGAGCATGTACGAGTCCGCGTCCGGCGAGCGGCCGCGCCTCGACGACCTGGCGTTCACCGTCCGCGTCATCCGGAAGAGCGGTGACGTCGATGGCGACGGCTACTCGAACCTCAACGAAGTCCAGGGCGACACGGACTTCCGCGACCCGGACACGGACGACGACGAGGTGCCGGACGGGTTCGAAGTCCACCAGTTCGGCTCCGACCCGACCGACCGCGACACCGACGACGACGGCGTCCGCGACGACGAGGAAGTGCGCGCGTCCACCGACTACACGCTCCCGGACACGGACGCCGACAGCCTGGACGACCCGACGGAACTCGGGAACGAGTCGTCCGCGACCGCGCCCGACGCCGACCTCGACGGCCTCACCGACCCCGTGGAGCGCGACGCTGACACCGACCCAAACGACCGCGACACGGACGGCGACGGCCTCACTGACCGGACGGAGTACCACGACCTCGGTACCGCCCCGACCGACGAGGACACGGACGGCGACGGCCTGGACGACGCCATCGAAGTCCACCGGTACGGCACCGACCCGACGGACGCGGACACCGACGGCGACGGCGTGCCGGACGGCCAGGAAGTGCTGGCCGGCACCGACCCGGTGACGCCGGACACCGACGAGGGCAGCGACACCGAGGCCGTCGCGGACGACGCTGACGCGGCCGCGGACGCCGCCGACTACCGGGTGCTCGGCGAACACGCGGCCGTGGTCGCGTGGCTGTCCTCGCTGCCAGTCGTCTACGCGCTGACAACGATGCTATGAACGCCCGCCACTACGCACTCGCCGCCGCGTTCGCCGCCGCGCTCACGGCACTGGTAGTCGCGGGTGTCGCCGCGCCCGCGGGCGCTTCGGACGCGG
>JBDGQF010000145.1:0-2630 GCA_042219255.1 Halobacterium sp.
GAGGACGCCGAGATGCCGATGACCGGCGCACAGACCGTGACCGTCCCCGGCACCGCCCGCGGGTGGGAAGCCACCGCCGAGCGGTTCGGTCGGAAAGACCTCGGCGCGCTCCTCCAGCCAGCCATCCGGTACGCGACCGACGGCTACCCGGTCTCGGAGGGCATCGCGTCGGCGTGGAGCCACGGCGAAGACCTCTTCGACGACGAGCACGCCCGCGACGCCTACCTCTTCGACGGCGACGCCCCGGACGTCGGCCAGCACGTCACGCTCCCGGAACTCGGCGCGACCCTCCAGCGCATCGCCGACGACGGCGCGGACGTCGTCTACGAGGGCGAGATTGGCGAGCAGATTGTCCAGGAAGTCCAGTCGAAGGGCGGCTTCCTCTCGGCGGACGACCTCGCGGCGTTCGAACCGGAGTTCGTCGACCCCGTCTCCACCACGTACAACGGCGCGGAAGTGTACGAACTCCCCCCGAACAACCAGGGCCTGGTCGCGCTCGAAGCGCTCAACATCGCCGAGGAACTCGGCGCCGGCGACCACCCACTCGACTCCCCGGAGCGCGTCCACGCGTTCGCCGAAGCGACGAAACTTGCGTTCCACGACGGCCACCGCTACATCACCGACCCCGAGTACGAGAGCCACCCGCCGCTGGCCTCCAAGGACTGGGCCGCAGAGCGCGCGAAGGAAGTCGGCGACACCTGCAACGACGACGTCTCCTTCGGCGTACCGGACGCCAACGCCGAGGACGCCGACACAGTCCTGCTGTGCGTCGCCGACGACGAGGGCAACGTCGTCTCGTTCATCAACTCGCGGTTCGCCGGGTTCGGCTCCGGCCTCGTCGCCGGCGACACCGGCATCGCGCTCCAGAACCGCGGGTCGTCGTTCTCCCTGGACGACGACCACCCGAACCGCATCGAACCCGGCAAGCGCCCGTTCCACACACTGATTCCCGCCGTCGCGAAACTCGGCGAGGACGACTGGGCGGCGTTCGGCGTGATGGGCGGCTACATGCAGCCACAGGGCCACGTCCAGGTCGTCTCCAACGTCGTGGACTACGACCAGCCGCTCCAGGCGGCGCTCGACCGGCCGCGCTGGCGGTACCGCGAGAGCGGCGAACTCGCCGTGGAACCGCACTTCGACTCGCACGTCGCCGCGAAGCTCGCGCGCAAGGAACACGACGTCCAGGTCCTCCCGAACGAGCTGTTCGGCGGCGCGCAAATCGTCCGCAACGACGACGGGACGCTCTCGGCCGCAACCGAGCCGCGGAAGGACGGCAACGCCCAGGGCTACTAAGCAGCCCTCCGTCGCCGGCCCGCACGAAAAAAGAACCCACAGAGTGGGAGCGTCGGTTCTCAGTCGCTACTGCCGGAGCGCGTACAGGCCAGCGCCCAGCACGCCGACCAGCGTCACCGCGACGCCGAACCCGGGCGCGCCGCCGCCGGACTCGCCGCCGTCGCCGCCGTCAGCGCTCTCGGTGGTGCCGGTCGCCGTCGTCTCCTCGGCCGCCGTCGTCTCCGCCGCAGTCGTCGTTCCGGTCTCCGTCGTCTGCGTCGTGTCGCTGCCAGTCATCTGCAGCGTCCGCTCGGAGAAGTGATTGACCGCGACGTAGACGTCCGCTTTCGCCTCGGCGGACGACGACTGCTCGACCATGTACTTCGAGTTGTCGCCGCCGATAGCGCTCTCCAGTTCGCTGTACGAGGACGCGCGCGCGGCGGCCTCACCGTCCACCGTCACCTGGATGTCCTGAATGGTGCCGACGGCCGCTTCACTCACGCTCGTCACGACGATTTTGCCCTGTTCGCGGGCGCGGTCGACGGTCACCGTCACCGTGTTCTCGGCGGACTGTTTGGCCGTCATGGACGTGTTCTCGCTGTACGAGACGGTGTCCGCGACCATCTCGCCGTCCTGCTGTTCGACGTACGCCTCGCCGGTGACCTTGCCCGACGCGATGCCGTCCTCGGTCTGCTCGTCCTGCTCGGTCTTCTGGTCGGGGTACGCGCGGAAGACGAGCCGCGAGTCACCCTCCAGTTTCGCGGACACGTCGCCGTCCTCGTTCACGGTCACGGAACCGTTCCCGACGACGATGAACGCGCCCTTCGTGCCGTTCGCCGTCGTCACCTCGACCTGGTGCTCGGACTCGCTCTCCGCCGTCGCGCCCGCCGACACGTTCGCGACGACGACCTGGTCGCTGCCGCCCGCCTTCACGACGAGGATGCCGTGGTCGTTGTCGTGCGCGGTCATCGACGCCGACCCCTGCGTGGAGACGGTCGCCGCTGCGTTCGCGCTCGCGCGCATCGACAGCGCGCTCCCGCGGATGCTCGTCACCGTCGACAGGTCGACGTCCACGCCGATGCCGCCGTCCACCTTGGACGCCGACTGCACTTTCACGCTGTCCAATGCGGTGTCACCGCCGATGCTGTAGTTCGCGACGGCGTCCGCCTTCACGTCGAAACTGACGTGCGTCCCGGCGTACGCCGACCCGTCCTGTGCCCCTGAAACTGACGCACTACGCTGCGTCTCTGTCGCTGCCACAGCGCCCGCCGCTGATACGGCGCTGGCGGTCACGAGTACGACGAGCAGTAGTGCAGTCGCTGTGCGTTTCATCGCGTTGGACTGGTGACGCCACCGCG
>JBDGQF010000355.1:0-2625 GCA_042219255.1 Halobacterium sp.
CAGGGCCGCCTGCATCGCGGGCGTCGACAAGGAGACGATGCGAGTGGCGCCCCGGACGTGGACGGAGGGCGACGCCGACTACTTCACGGAACTCGACATGGTCGTCGCGGAGGGCGCCGCGGGACGGGAGGCGCCGGGCGGCCGGGCGTACCACGAACGCGAACTCGCCGTCTCGCAGAACGTCTCGACGGACCCGGACTACGAGGAGTGGCGCGCCGACGCTGCCGAACAGGGGTTCGCGTCGCTCGCGGTCGCACCGCTGGAATACGGGGACGAGTTCCACGGCCTCCTCGCCGTGTTCGGCGACCGACCCGGCATCTTCGACGACAGCGAGCGAGACCTCTTGCGGGAGGTCAGCGACGACGTCGCGTACGCGATGCACGCCGAACAGACCCGCAGCGAACTCCGGGAGACGGCGTCCCGCCTGGAAGCGCTGTACGAGCGCTCGCCGGACATGATTAACCTCCACGACAGCGACGGCAACGTCCTCAACCCGAACCCGCGGCTCTGCGAGAAGACCGGGTACGACGAGTCGACGCTGACCGACATGCGCGTCTGGGACCTCGACGTGACGCTCGACCCGGACGATGTGTCTCGGCGGTGGGAGCAGATGGACGTCGGCGACACGAGCAAGTTCACCGGCGAGTACGAGCGCGCCGACGGCACGTCGTTCCCCGTCGAGGTACACGTCCGGCGCCTCGACCTGGACGGCAGCGACCGGTTCGTCGTCATCAGTCGCGACGTCTCCGACCGGCGCGAGCGCAAGCGGGAACTCCGGCGGCTCGAAGAAATCGTCGAGAACCTCCCCATCGGCGTCTTCCGGTCGACGGCAGCGGGCGACCTGGTCGACGCGAACCCGGCGTTCGTGTCCCTGTTCGGCGGTGAGTCGCCGGCCGACTTCGCTGACGTGGCGACCGTCGACCTCTGGGTGGACGCCACCGACCGCAGTGCGATGCTGGAACGCCTCGATAGGGAGGGCGTCGTCCAGCGCGAGTGCGTCGAGATGGAGACGCTGGACGGCGAACGCAAGTGGATAGAGACCACGATACGGCTCACCGGAGCGGACGGGACGCAGTACCTGGACGGCATCGTGCGCGACGTCACCGAGAGGAGGCAGCGAAAACAACGACTCGAACAGGCGGAGACGATGTTCGAGCACGCCCAGGACGCGCTGTTCCTCGTGGACGTCGGTGACGAGTTCACGCTCGAGCGCGTGAACCCAGTGTACGAGGAGGCGAGCGGGTTCAGCAACGAGGACGTCCAGGGGAAGACCCAGCGGGAGATTCTCGGCGAGGACGCGGGCGCGACAATCGAGGCGCGATACCAGAAGTGCGTCGACCGGCGGGAGCCCCTGGAGTACGAGGAAGTCATTCCCATCGACGGCGAGGCGACGTACTGGGAGACGCGCATCGCGCCCGTGGTCATCGACGGGACTGTGGAGAAACTGGTCGGAGCGACGCGCGAACTCGGGACGCGCCCCGAACCAGACCACGAACAGTGACTCCCCGTGGAGAGTGGGGCGGGTCGTTCGCACGGCCGCCGCGCGTGGGCGTCCGGAGACGGCCGCGCTGGCGACACCTGGCCGGCGTCGATCAGTGCGAGCGGGGCGGGCCGGCGCGCGAGCGACAACGTTTTTCGCGGCGGCCCCGTGTCGTCTCCCGTGAACGTACGGGGCGAGGTCACTGACGTCGGGGACGTGCGCTCGGTGAGCACGCAGTACGGGGAGCGCGACGTGCTGGACGCGTGGGTGCGCCCGCACGCCGACAGCGACGCGGCGGCCGACGACCCTGGGGAGTCGGTGCGCGTGACGCTGTGGGGGAAGTGGACGGAGACGGCGGACTACCTCGACCCCGGGATGGAACTGCTCGTCACGCACGCGGAGGAAGACGAGTGGAACGGCGAGCCCCAGTATTCGACGAGCAAGCAGTCATACGTGGTCGTGGAGCCGGACTTCCTCGTGGACGTGACGGACATCCGGTCGTTCGTGCAGTGTCCGCGGATGTACTACCTGAACAAGCTCTCCGGCCTCCCGTTGAAGTACCCGGTGACGAAGGGGACAATCGTCCACGAGGTGTTCGGCGACCTGCTCAGGGGGCGCGACCTGGACGACGCCGTCGCGGAGCGCGTCGACGACGCCGGCCTGGAACTCGGCCTGCTCGGCCGCGACCGCGAGGAAGTGGCGGCGGACGTGCGCGCGAACGCGTCGGCCATCGAGGGCTGGCTGAAGCAAGGCCACCTCTCGGGCGACGGCGGCACCGCGGACGTGAGCGAGGGCTGGCAGGCAAGCGACGACTGGCGGTCGGAGTACACGCTCATCTCGGAGACGTTCGGCGTCAAGGGGCGGTGTGACGCCATCCGCCGCGGGATGCCGGTCGAACTGAAGACCGGGAAGAACACGAACAGAGACCCGCGGTTCCACGACAAGGTGCAGGCGGCGTGCTACGCGCTGATGCTGGAAGACCGCGGCGTGGACGTGGACACGGGGACGCTCCTCTACACGAAGAACGCGGCGGTCGACCGCAGCGAGGCGTCCGGCGACCTCTCGCCCGCGAAGGAGTTCTCCATCTCGAAGGGGTTCCTGGAGTTCGTGGTTCGCGAGCGCAACCACCTCGCCGCCATCGAGGC
>JBDGQF010000144.1:0-2602 GCA_042219255.1 Halobacterium sp.
CGGAGCGCGACCCTCGCGGAGCGCGACGCTGGCGGCACGGGGCGTCCGGCAAGCGGTCGATTTTTGCGGAGCGCGCGGCGAACAGTGGTATGGCCGAGATTCCCGACGACCACCCGCGCCACGACTCGCTGGTGACCCGGCACCGCATCGAGGCGGGCGTGGAGCAGGGCATCACGTCGAAGCAGGGCCTCATCGCGCAGGGCCGCGGCGAGGCGTTCGACTACTTGCTCGGCGAGGAGACGATTCCGTCCGCTGACGACGCGGCGCGCGCGGCGGCCGCGCACTTGCTGCTCGCCGACCACCCGGTGCTGTCCGTGAACGGGAACGTGGCGGCGCTCGTGCCCGCGGAAATCGTCGCGCTCGCGGAGGCGGCGGGCGCGGACGTGGAAGTGAACCTCTTCAACCGCACCGAACAGCGCATGCGGGCCATCGCCGACCACTTGCGCGACCACGGCGCCGGGGACGTGAAGGGACTGGAAGCGGACGCGCGGATCCCGGGCCTGGAGCACGAGCGCGCGAAGGTGGACGCGGACGGCATCTACGACGCGGACGTGGTGCTGGTGCCCCTGGAGGACGGCGACCGCGCGGAGGCGCTGGCGGCGATGGGGAAGACGGAGGTGGTCGTCGACCTGAACCCGATGTCGCGGTCGGCGCAGTCCGCGAGCGTCCCCATCGTGGACAACATCATCCGCGCGGTGCCGAACGTCACGAGGCACGTCGAGGAACTGCGGGATGCGAGTCGCGAGGAACTCCAGCGCATCGTCGACGAGTTCGACGCCGGGGACGCGCTGGCGGCCGCGGAGCGCCGCATCCGGGACGGCGACCTGGACTGAGCACTGCGACCACGACACTTTTAGTGTTTTAGGCCAACCTAAACAATATGGCGTGGCCCCACTGCCGATGCACGCGACACCAGCACCGCCCGGGACGACTGCGCGAGGCCGACGACACGGTCGACGACGCCACGCCGCTGCACGCCCCGAGGTGGGAAGCGTGATGGGCGACGACCTGCGGTCGATGCGCGAACAGTTGCACGCGCTCGCGGCCGACGACGGCCGGTTCTACGTCGCGTGCGCGCGCACCGGCGAGCGGCCGTTCCCCGTGGGCGGCCTGCGGTTCGACGACCGGGAGACGGCGGCGCGGGCGGCCGACCTCGCGCGCACGTACCGGTCGACGCTGGAGCGCTACGACCCGCGCGCGCCACAGTACGACCTCGTCGTCCACGAGCAGACCGCGCCAGTCCCAGAGACCGAGGCACCGTCGCTGCCGGACGCTTGCCACGACGTCACGGGCGCGGTGTTCGAGGCGTTGAGCGCGGCCGGCCACCGGGACGCCGAACGCACCGTGCTGGACGCGTACTTCGCCGCGGCGGAAGCGACCACCGACCTCGACGACCTCTGCGTCGTCCTGCTGCGGTGTACGGCGGTGACGCTCGGCGACGAACTCGCGCCCGCCGAGCAGGCCGCCGTGCTCCGGGACGCCGCGGGGCGCGCCGACGTCGCGTCGGACGCGGAGAGCGTGTCTGGAGCGCTCGCGACGGTCGCGGGCGCCGACCTCGCGTCCGCCGTCGCGGAGACCACCGACGGCTGGCGGTTCCAGCCGACCGTCCGTGTCCGCGACGCCGCGGTGACGCTCCCCGCGGCCGCGGCGGTGCTGTCGGTGCGGCCGGACGCGACGCCGGTGTTCGACCGCGCGGGCGACCAGGTGCGCGCGCGACTCGACGGCGGCCCCGAGGGTCTGGCGACGGCGCCGCTCCGCTAGAGGAGTTCGCGCGCCATCTCGGCGGCCGCCGGCGCTGAGTCCGCGAGCAAGTAGACGATTGGTTCGACGCCGTAGCCGCCGGTCTGATAGAGGACGTCGGCGTCCGGGTTGTCCGCGACGACCGGTTCGAGTGACGCCGCGTCCGACTCGCCCTCCGGGTCGAACTCCACGCACTCGTAGCCCAGCGACGCCAACTCGTCGACGACGGCCGCGTCGTACCGGACGTTCAGGCACGCGCGGGCGTCACTGCCGCCGTCGCGCGCCGCGAGCAGCATCGACGCGACGTGCACGCTCACGCCGAACTCGGGGTCGGCGGGAATCTCCGTGCGCCCCAGCACGTCCAGAATCCGGCCGGGGACGCCCGCCACGTCCTCGACGCCGTCCGCGTCCGGCGTGCACTCCACGAGGTTCGACCCGACGGCGGGAATCAGGGTCGCGAACCCGCTCGCGTGTTCGAGCATCCGGACGCCGCGCCGCACCGAGGACAGCACGCGCTCGCGCACGCGAACTTCGCTCTCCGGGTCGTGCACGCGGAAGTCGCCGTCGTAGTCCGCGAGCGCCGGCATCGCCTCCTCGTGGAGTTCCGCGACGACGTCGCCGCGCGCGGACAGCCGCCGAATCAGGACTTCCGCCTCCACGAGCGCCTGCACCTGGGACATGTCGCCGCTCGCGAGGCCCTCGCCGACGCGCTCGACGGTCTCCCGCACGCGCTCGTCCTCGGCGACGGCGTCGTTGACGGTGACGTCGCCGTGCGCGTACTTCGACACCGCGGACTGACTGACGCCGAGGAGGTCTGCGACCTCGTGCTGCGTGAGGCCGCGCTCGCGCAAGTCGGCCGCCA
>JBDGQF010000424.1:0-2599 GCA_042219255.1 Halobacterium sp.
GGCGTTTCCGGAGGTAGATTTATGCTGTCGCCCGGAGAAAACGGAAGTAGTGTTCCGGTAACGATGGCATCTCAAAACATCACGGACGACCTGACGACGGACGCGCTCCTGGAGCGCGAGTACGACCGCTACCGCGAGCGCACGCCTGGCTCCGCGGAGATGGCGTCCTCGCTCCGGGAGGTCGTGCCGGCGGGCGTCTGCAGCACGTTCCGCGCGTACGACCCCCACCCAGTGCACGCCGAGCGCGCGTCCGGGGCGTCCATCTTCGACGTCGACGGCAACGAGTACCTCGACTTCGCGCTGAACAACGGCACGCAACTGGTCGGGCACGCGCACCCGACGCTCACCGAGGAAGTCGGCGACCAACTCGAGGACGGCACACTGTACACGCGCCCGTCCGCACTCATCGAGTACGCGGCCCAGCCGCTCGTCGACCGCTGGGACGCAATCGACCAGGTGCGGTTCACGAACAGCGGCACGGAAGCGGTAATGCACGCGACCCGTCTCGCCCGCGCGTACACGGGACGCGAGAAGCTCGTCCGCATGGAGGGCGCGTACCACGGCGCCCACGACCCGGCGCTCGTGAGCAAGATGCCGCCGGTCGAGCAGGCGGGCCCGGCGCGCGACCCGAACCCGGTGAAGGAGTCTCAGGGCATCCCGGACGCGGTGCCCGACGACGTGCTGCTCGCGCAGTACAACGACGCCGACAGCGTCGAGCGCTTGCTGCGCGAGCACGGCAGCGACGTCGCCGCTATCCTCGTCGAGCCAGCGTGCCTGAACCTCGGCCTCGTCGAACCCGAGGACGGGTTCCTCGAGCGCCTGCGCGAACTCGCCGACGAGTACAACGTCGTGCTCATCTTCGACGAAGTGAAGACGGGCGTGAAACTCGCGCCGGGCGGCGGCGCGGAGTACTACGGCGTCCAGCCAGACCTGGTCGCGCTCGCGAAAGCCATCGGTGGCGGCTACCCCGTCGGCGCGTTCGGTGGGCGCCGCGACATCATGGAACTGGTCGCCGCCGACCTCCAGGACGGCGTCGCGACTGGCGCGGCCCACTACGGGACGTACAACGGGAACCCGCTGGCGTTGCGCGCGGTGGGCGTGACGCTCCGCGAGATTCTCACGGACGACGCCTACGACCACGTCACGGGGCTCGCCGACCGTCTCGCAGCGGGGTACCGCGACATCGCCGCGGACGCCGGCCTGGACGCCCACGTGAAGAGCGTGGGGTCGCAGGGGATGGTGCACTTCACGGACGCGGACATCTCGACGTTCCGCGACTGGGAGCACGTCGACGAGCAGTTCCACGAGGCGTACTGGATTGGGATGGTGAACCGCGGCGTGATTCCGCACCCGCACGACGCCTCCCAGCAGTGGACGGTCAGCGTCCAGCACACCGCCGAGGACGTCGACGACCACCTGGACGCGTTCGCGGACGTCGAGGACGACCTCGCGGCCGCACAGGAGTAGGATGTCGGCGGACACCGACCAGCGGACGTACGACATCCTGCGGTTGCTCGCCGAGCACGAACCCGTCGGGAGCGTCCACCTGACGGAGTACCTCCGGGAGCGCGGGTACTCGCTGACCGAGCGCACGGTCAGGTTGACGCTGTCGGAACTCGACGAGGACGGCCTCACGGAGAAGGTCGGCGGGAAGGGACGGCGTCTCACTGCGGCGGGGCGCGCGGAACTGGAGCGTGGCGGCGTGAGCGGCCGCGTCCAGCACGTGCGCGAACGCCTCGCCGACCTCACGAGCCGCGTCACGTACGACCCGGAGCGCGACGACGGCGACCTGGTCGTGGGGACTGTCCGGGTGCCGGCGGCGGAGCGCGACGGCCTGGAGCGCGTGCTGTCGTCACTGGCGGCGTCGCCGCTCGGGCCGGTGGTCGCGTCCGTGGAGTCGGTGTCTGTCGACGGCGAGGAGTACGTGGACGTCGCGGCGCCGTCCAGCGTCACGGTCGACGGCGTGCTGTTGTCACAGGGCATCGACAGCCACCCAGAGACGCTGGGGCTCGTGGAGTACGACCCGTCGCCCGACCCGGACTCGCTGACGTACGACGACGACCGACCGGGGCGGGACGGCGGCGCGGTGCGCCGGTTCACGGACGTCATCGGCGACGAGCGCGCGACACTCGACCTGGTGTCGCTGTTAATCGACGCGGGCCGCACGGACGTCACGGGCGCGCTGGACGGCGAGCGCGGGCTGCTCGTCGCGGACAACCGGGAGGTGCCGCTGGCGCGCTACGAGACGGCCCGCGACCTCGCGACCGGGACGCGGGACAGACTCGGGGGCGTCCTGGACTTGCGGCGGCCGCGCGAGTCCGGGCCGTTCCCGTGGGGGGAGCCGGGGTGGACGTTCGCGTCGTTGACGTACGCTGGCGCGGCGGAGTGCGTGATTTCGGCGTGCGTGGAGGCCGGACTCGCGACCGACTGGGAGACGCTGGCCGGCGTGCGGCCTCGGGCGGCGCTGGACTCGCGCGAGTAGCCAGCCCTGGGGCGCAGGTCGCTGAGCCCGCTTCTGAAGTTTCATCCTTTTTTCGTTTGGGCGCGTAAATTCTACGATTGGCGGGCAGAATCGGTCAATCGTGGTACGAAGGCTTAT
>JBDGQF010000204.1:0-2584 GCA_042219255.1 Halobacterium sp.
ACAGCGCGTTCGACGACACGCTCCGCACGAACGCCCGCGGCGTCTTCGCCGCCGTTCGCGAAGCCCTCCCGCACATGGATGACAGCGGGCGCGTTGTCGTCCCCACGGGGAGCGTCGCCCGCGACCCCAAGGCAGGGTACGGCGCGTACGCCGTCTCGAAGGCCGCCGCTGAAGGCATCGCGCGCCAGTTCTCCGTCGACGCGGTGCCAGCCGTCGGCTGCGTCGACCCGGGCGCCGTCGACTCCGCGCTCCACGGCCAGGGCGGCCGCGACCCCGAGGACGTCGCCGGCCTGTTCACGTGGGCGGCGTCCGTCCCCGGCGAACTCGACGGTGCAGTCCTCGGCCTGAAAGACTGGAAGCAGGCGACGGCGTAGCGCGACCGCGGTCTAGACGTCCTACACGCGGTGGACGCGTTCCGCGGTGACGTCGACGCCGGGACTGTACAGGAGGTGGGGGCCGGAGTCCGGCGTCTCGAAGCCGTTCGCGGTGAACAGGTCGTTCGTGCGGAACGTCGCGTCCGCGTGCGCGATCCGCCACGGGTCGTGACTGACTTCGCCGGCGTACAGCGTCGACCGGCCCTCGACGTAGAACCGGTAGCGCTCCAGCAGGAACGACTCAAACGTGCCGGGTTCCGCCGGCTCCGGGTCGCCGATTGGTCTATACGTGGCGTCGAAGTCCAGCGGCGGCACGCCCTCGTGGACGCGGTGGCTACGGAAGTCCACGCTGTCGCCGTCCCGGTGGACGCGCATCTCCGCGTGGTAGTACGGGAGTTTGAACAGGGTACGCGCGAGCGTCACGCCCACGGTGTCGTCGGCGTCGAGGTTGAAGAAGTAGATACCTGGGCCGGCGTCCCCCGTCACGTACGTCCGGAGGTTTAGTTCGCCGAACGTCCGGCCGACGGCCGCAGGGACGCCGAGCGGCCGCACGTCGCCCATCACGAACGGCACGACGGACAGCCACGCGCGCCCGTCGAACGTGTCCACGGTCACGCCGTCCGGGAGTCGCTGCGCCACGGTGTCCGGGTCGACGGGCCAACTCGCGACGAGCACGTCGCGCCACTCCATCGAGAGGACGTCCATGCCGGTCGTTCGGGCGCACGGGACTTCGGCGTGCCGGCCGACCGACACCCTATTAACACTCCGGTGGGTTTTATTAATCGAATGTCTGTCACGCAGTCCGTCGCCGCCGTCCGCGCGCGCACCTCGCGCCTCGGCGCCCTCAGCCTCGTCGCATTCCTCGCGCTCTCAGCGTACGTGTACGCCAACGGCTCGGCGACCAAACTCCTCGGCATCTCCTGGGTGGCGTTCGCCGCCATGGCCGGCGCCGCCGCCGTCGGCGCGCGCGCCAGCACCGAACACCCCACCGGCCTCGTCTGGGGGTACGGCCTCGCCAGCGGCGCGATGGTCGCCTCCTCCGCGGCGTTCCTCCTCCCGCAGGCCATCGGGTACGCCGCCAAGCCCGGCGGGTTCGGCGTCGCCGCCGGCATCCTCGTCGGGTTCGGCGCGCACACCGTCGGCCACCTGTTCACGCACCGCGACCTCCCGCTCGACCGCACCACCGCAGAACTGTCCGCGCACGCCCTCACCGCCGGCTCCATCATCGGCGTCGTCTACACCGCGATGCCAGAGCTCGGCCCGCTGCTCGGCCTCGCCATCGTCTCCCACAAGGGGCCCGCGGGCTACGCCGCCGCGCGCCGCCTCACCACGCAGGGCCGCTCCCCGATGATGCTCCTGCTGCCCGCCGCAGGCGTCGGCCTCGCCGCGCTCGCCGTCTCCGTCGTCTCCTTCCCCACGGACGCGACGTTCCGCGCCGTCGTCTTCGGGTTCGCCGCCGGCATCTTCCTGCACGTCGCCATGGACTTCCTCCCCGAGTGCGAGACCGGCAGCGAAGTCCACGCCGCCGCCGCCCGCGGCGGCCACATCGGCGACCACGACCACGAACTCCTCGACCAACTGCGCTTCCAGGCCGTCCTCTCCACCGCGCTCGGCGGCCTCGCCGTCCTCGCCGCGTTCCTCCTGCTCCAGTAGTCACGCCTCCCCGTCGAGGCGCCGCGCCTCGTACGCCTGCCCGCGCACCCTGAACCGCCGCACGTCCGAATCGTACCCCAGCGCCACGTCCACGACGTGGTCGTCGGCGCGCAGTACCACGCGGTCGACGCCCTCGTCCATCGCCGCGAGCGCGTTCCGCAGGCCGACGCCGTCCCCGCCGAACATCCCGGACGCCATCACTTGCTCCGGAATCACTCGCTCGTCGGCGCTCGCCGCGCGCGTCAACTCGAAGGACGCGTCCGGCGGGCGTTCGCCGTCGCCGTACTGCGGCAGCGTCACCGTCGCAACGCCGCCCTCCACGTTGACTTCGGCGTCCTCGGTCGGCACGAACTCGACGGGGTCGCCGACGAGTTCCACGAGCGCCGCGCTCTCGTCCGCCGGGTTCCCGTAGCCCGCGACCACCGCGTACTCGCCGCCGCCGAGGAACCCCTGGGTCAGGCCGTCGCTACACGCCCCGAGGCCGCCGCAGTCGCACGCCACCGCCTCGCCGTTGAACGCGCGCAGCGCCCACTCCATGCGGTCGCCCGGCTGGAGCG
>JBDGQF010000289.1:0-2578 GCA_042219255.1 Halobacterium sp.
TCTTCGCGCATCTTCCGGATGCTCTCGCTGACGGTGACGTGGGAGACGTCGATGTCGTACTCTTCGTCGAGGATGTCCGCGAGGTCGCGCGAGGAGCGCTGGGGGTCTTTCGAGAGTTCCTGGAGGATGATGACGTCGCGGTCTTTGAACGACCAGGATGGGGTTTCTGACATGTCCGCGTGTTCTGGTCCATCGGTGGTGTTAGTTTCGGTTGGGCGGGTTACCGTTGCAAAACCGCCGTGCGGCCGCTAGCGTTTCCGGTGGAAGCCAGTGCGGTGTGAGCGCTTACGCGCGCCACCCCTCACCGAAATTATTTAACGAGCGTTAAGGTATGTGTATGCATGCCAGGCGGCGCAGACCTGACCCTTCGACAGTTCCTGTGGCGGGCGGAGAACGTGTTCGGCGACCGCGAAGTCGTCTCGCGGACGCACCAGGGAATCCACCGGTACACGTATGACGAGTACGCAGACCGCGTCCGGAAACTGGCGAGCGCGCTCGACGAGTTCGGCGTGGAGTCCGGCGACCGGGTCGCGACGTTCGCGTGGAACCACCACTGGCACCTGGAGACGTACTTCGGCGTGCCGTGCATGGGCGCCCAGCTGCACATGATTAACATCCTCCTGCCGGACAAGCACGTCCAGCACCTCGTCTCCGACGCCGAGGACAAGGTCGTGTTCGTCGACGCGACGATGGTGGACAAACTCGAGGGCGCGTACGACGCCGACGCCTTCGAGAGCGTCCAGCAGTTCGTCGTGATGGGCGACGAGGTCCCAGACACCACGCTCGACCCTGTCACGGACTACGAGTCGTTCGTCGCGTCCGGCGACCCGGACTACGAGTTCCCGGACGTCGACGAAGACCAGCCGGCGGGCATGTGTTACACGTCCGGGACGACGGGGATGCCGAAGGGCGTCGAGTACACGCACAAGATGTACTGGGCGCACACGATGTCCATCATGACGGGCGAACTCGGCCTGCAGAACACGGACGTCGAACTCACCGTCGTGCCGATGTTCCACGTCAGCGGCTGGGGGCGGCCGTTCGCCACCGTCGCGTGCGGCGCGAAGACCGTTCTCCCGGGGCCGAACCCAGAGCCGGGCGACCTCGCCGGCCTCATCGAGAACGAGGGCGTGACGAAGAGCGCGGGCGTGCCGACGGTTTGGCGCGGCCTCCTCCAGTACGCCCGCGAGGCCGACCCGGACCTGTCCTCCCTGGAGTTCGCGATGTCCGGCGGCGCCGCGACGCCGATGAGCCTCATCCGGACGTACCGTGAGGAACTCGGCGTGGAACTCGTCAGCGGCTACGGCATGACGGAGACGACGCCTGTGACGCACGTCTCCGAACACAAGCCGGACACGCGCGACTACGAGGGCGACGACCTCCTGGAACTCCGGTCGCACGCCGGCCTGCCGTCCCCGGGCGTGGAGATGCGGGTCGTCGGCGACGACGGCGAGGAGGTGGCGTGGGACGGCGAGTCCCTGGGCGAACTCCTGATGCGCGGCCCGTGGGTCACCCAGGAGTACTTCAACGCGCCCGAGAAGACCGAGGCCGCCGTCACGGACGACGGCTGGCTGAAGACCGGCGACATCGTGCGCGTCGACGAAGACGGCTACGTGGACGTGGTCGACCGCGTCGACGACCTCGTGAAGAGCGGCGGCGAGTGGATATCAAGCGTCGAGGTCGAGAACCGCATCATGGGCCACGGCGACGTCGCGGAGGCCGCCGTGATTCCCGTCGAACACCCGCAGTGGGACGAGCGCCCCGTCGCGTTCGTCGTGCCGGAGGGCGAAGTCCACGAGGACGCGCTCCGCGACGAACTGAAAGCCCACGTCACCGAGGAGTACCCGGACTGGTGGTCGCCGGACGCCATCAGGTTCATCGACGAGATTCCGAAGGGCTCCACGGGGAAGTTCTCCAAAATCACGCTCAAGCAGGAGTACGTCGACGACTCGCTCGAAGAAGCAGTCAAACAGGCCGCACCTGGACAGTGAGGTCGGCGACGGCCCAGCCCTCGCTCTCCGTCTGTTCGCCGTCCTGGGAGCCGTTCCGTACCGCCGAGTCCTCGACGAACTCAGTGTGCAGAGCGTGAACTCCGGCCACTGCCGGGCCGTTGCACACCACACGCCAGCTCGAATCCAGAGTGTAAACAAATTCTGCCGGACAGCTAACTGTCGTTAAGTCTCGACCGCGGGATTTTCAAGCGCTGCCCTGCTAGCGGACGCTATGGTCGACCACTCCGAGGAGTACGTCGCGCGACTCGTCGACGAGTCCGCGCTCCGCGCGTACCTCGAGGACGCAATCGGGCCCGCGGACTCGTTCGCCGTCGACAGACACCAGGAAGGCCACTCCAACGAGACGCTGTTCGTCGAGTACGGCGACCGCGACCTTGTCGTCCGGCGGCCGCCGCCGGGCGAGACGGCCGAAACTGCCCACGACGTGCTCCGCGAGTACCGCGTCATCGACGCGCTCCAGGACACCGACGTCCCAGTCCCGGAGACAGTCGCCGCCTGCGACGACCACGATGTCGTCGGCAGCGACTTCTACGTGATGGAGCGCGTCGCCGGCGACGTCCTGCGCG
>JBDGQF010000032.1:0-2578 GCA_042219255.1 Halobacterium sp.
CGTACTCGACGGTGACGGGGACTTCCGTGCCGTCGAACGCTTCGGTCTGGTCGTTAATCTCCTGTACGACTGCCTGCACGTCGACGGGGGTGGGTCCGAGCTCGGGTCCGAGCGGCGGGCCGGGGTCGGCCTGACCGCCGGGGACGAGCACTTCGATAGTCTCAGCCATACTCAGACGAACCGTCGCCGCGGCTTTAACCCTTTCTTTCTCCGGGTGAGAGCGAGTGCGCGCAGACCGCCAGCGGGCGCGCGAACGCGGCGGTGAGGATGATTCGACAGACCAGGTGGCCGCTCGCGACTACGGGAGGTTCACACCCTGTCGCGCGAGGTACTCGCTGACGTCCTTGATGACGACGGGACTCCCGATGATGCGGACGACGCCGTCCTCCTCGAGGACGCTGACGACGAACTCGGACTCGACGTCCTCGCGCAGCCCCTCCAGACTCGCCGACGGGAGCACAATCTGCGTGCTGTCGCGGAGCTTGGAGGGGTCGGGCATCGTCCAGGAGTCTCTCCAGACGGAGTATGAACGTGTCGAAAATCATCCCCAATTCTCGCTGCGACAAACGCCGCCCACCGGAGCGTGACAGACCCAGGGCCTCGTGTGGGTGCTGATATCACGGAACAACGCACGGAAGGAAAGCGCTTTTCGGCGGCAGTAGCCTACTGCAGGGTAATGGGTCTGGAGGAGGAAATCGAACAGCTCGAAGAAGAAATCGCGGAGACGCCCTACAACAAGTCGACCGAGGCCCACATCGGCCGTCTGAAGGCGAAACTCGCGGAGAAGAAAGAGAAACTGGAGAAACAGCAGTCCGGCGGGAGCGGCGGCGGCGGGTACGCCGTCGAACAGCACGGCGACGCCACCGTCGCGCTCGTGGGGTTCCCCTCGGTCGGGAAGTCCTCGCTCATCAACGCGATGACGAACGCGGACAGCGAGGTCGGTTCCTACGAGTTCACGACGCTCGACGTCAACCCCGGGATGCTGGAGTACCGCGGCGCGAACATCCAGCTACTGGACGTGCCGGGCCTCATCGAGGGCGCTGCGGGCGGCCGCGGCGGCGGCAAGGAGATTCTGTCGGTCATCCGCGCCGCCGACCTGGTCATCTTCATGCTGTCGGCGTTCGAAATCGAGCAGTACGAACGCCTCTACGAGGAACTCTACAACGTAAACATCCGCGTCGACGAGGAACCGCCCTCGATTACCGTCCGCCGGAAGGGCAAGGACGGCATCGACGTGAACACGTCCGGCGACCTGGAACTCGACGACGAGACGGTGAAGGACGTGCTCCGCGCGCACGGGTTCGTGAACGCGGACGTCACTATCCGCGGCAACCCCGACATCGACGAACTCGTGGACGGCGTGATGGACAACCGCGTCTACATGCCGTCGCTGGTCGCCGTGAACAAGGTCGACCTCATCGAACCGTCGTACGTGGACACGATGAAGCAAGACCTCCGCGACGTCGGCGTCGACCCCGAAGACGCCATCTTCATCTCCGCGGAGGAGGAGAAGGGCCTCGACGCCCTCAAGGAGGAGATGTGGGAGCAACTCGGCCTCATCCGCATCTACATGGACAAGCCTGGCCGGGGCGTCGACTACGAGGAGCCACTCATCGTCCGCGAGGGCGACACCGTCGACGACGCGCTCAGCAAACTCGGCGGGACGCTGGACGAACGCTTCCGGTTCGCGCGCGTGACTGGGCCGTCCGCGAAACACGACGAGCAGCAGGTCGGCCGCGACCACGTCCTCGAAGACGAAGACGTTCTCCGCGTCGTCGCGCGCCGGTAGCCGTGTCCGTGCAGGCCGACGAAAGTCGCAGTCGTCTCGCGCTCGCGGTCCTCGCAGGCCTCCTCCCCTGGGTCGTCGTCACGTTCGACGGTGGCTGGTATCCTATCTTCTCGTTCGGTTTCCTCCACCTCGACCCGTTCTCGTTCACGTCGCTGCCCACCTACGTGGACAGCGTCGCGACCGTGCCGCCGCGACTGACCGCGTGGCCGACCGCCACACTCATCTACGCAATTGCGCTCGTGACGGCCGTCTACGACCACGTGATTGGCCTCGACTCGCGCGTGCCCGCTGGCCTGCTGTTCCTCGCCGGCGTGGACGTCGCCCTGCTCGGCGTGTCGCTGTCCGGCCAGCGCGGCATCCTCGCAGTTCCGGTCGGCGCAGTGTGGCTCTGGGTGGCGGTCTGGGCTGGCTATGGTGCCGTCTTGCGTCCCGGAGACTGACGCGCGGGCCGCGCCGTTTCGGCGCCAGCGGACTGTTCCGCGTCCGGTACGCTTTTCGACGCGCCCGCGCTCGGTTCAGCCATGAGCGAGTTCGTACTCGACCACGTGATGATGCGTGTCGGCGACCTGGACGACTCCCTGGACTGGTACCAGTCCCACCTCGATTACGTCGAGCACGGCCGATGGGAGGCCGACGACTTCACCATCGTCTACCTCGGGCCGGAGGACGTCCACGAGGAGGGCGCACTCCTCGAACTCACGTACAACCACGACACCTCGGAGTACGAGATGGGTGACGCGTGGGGCCACATCGCGGTGCGCGTCGAGGACGTCTACGAGGCGTACGAGG
>JBDGQF010000119.1:0-2571 GCA_042219255.1 Halobacterium sp.
ACCATCTCGAGGGCGTCGTCCTCGTCGCGGTCACCCCACCAGTCGGTGCCGACGACCCACGCGCCGAACCCGACTTCGCTGACCTCGACCCCGGAGTTCCCGAGTTCGCGGTGTTGCATGCACGGTACTTGGAACGACTGGCACTTAGCGGGTGCGGTTCCGGTGGCCCCCGACGCCCGGGAGGCCAACCTTGATTGTCGCGCCGACGCACGCGGAGGCATGGACGACGAAGCCATCGACCAGCACCTCGACCGCATCCACGCCGTCCTGTTGAGCATCCTCGTCGCCGTCAACCTCCTCGTCGGCGTCGCCGTCACGCGACTGCTCGTGGACTCCGCGAACCCGGTGTTCGTCCTGCTGGCGGTGATGTTCGCGCTGCTCGCGCTCGTCGTCTCCCTGGTCGTCGGCCAGGTCATCTGACGAAGCGGGGGTTCACGTCGGGACGGAAACCAATATCAGTGCCGGCGGTGGACGTGGAGGTATGACCAAGCGACACGTCTCCCTCCCGGACGACGCGGAGGCGACCCTCCGCGGGTTCGTCTCGGAGGTGGACGACCGGCTCACGGCCGCGAGCGGGCCCGACGACCTCGCGGACGCCGTCACGGAGACGCTCGTCGACCTCAACGGCGACCGCGACGCCTACGAAGCGTGGCGGAACGGCGAGGACGTCTCGCCGGTGGAGGCCGCGCGACTGCAGAACTACGACCCGCGCCACGCCACCCTGGAGTCCGAGTACTACGCGGAGAAAGACGAGGACGCGTTCGCGCGCTCGAAACCCCTGCAGTGGCTGTGGCGGCAGTTCGACAACACGCCGCTGGCGGACAACGTGGAGTTCGCGCTCCGGTTCCGGCGGATGCTCGCCGACCACCTGTTCGCGGACGTCGGCGAGGGCGTGCGCCTGTTCAAGAACATCTCGATGACGTACGGCCACAACATCGAGATGGGGGACAACGTCGTCGTCCACGACGACGTCCACCTCGACGACCGCGGCGAACTCACTATCGGCGACCGGGCGAGCGTCAGCGACGGCGTCCACGTCTACACGCACGACCACGACGTCGTCGACCAGACCGAGGTCGAGAACTTCCACACCGTCATCGACGACGACGCGCGCGTCACGCAAGGCGTGCTCGTGGGTGCCGGCGTGCGCGTCGGCGAGAACGCCATCGTCGGCGCGCGCTCGGTCGTGCAGGGCGACGTCCCCGACCACCACGTCGCCGTCGGGATGCCCGCGAAGAGCATCAAAGTGAAAGAGGGCTGGGAGTCCGTCGCGGAACCAGTCGAAGAGGCGAACGTCGACCGTAAGGAAGAGCGCCGCATCGAGTACGACTTGCCGGACGACCTGGACGCCTTCGACGAGTTCCAGCGCGACCTGACGCCGCCGGACGCGTGACCCGAGCAGCGCGCCCAGCGATTGGCGGTGTCACGGGGCGAAGGCTGAATAGGCTCGCCGTGTTACGGACACACATGGAATGGGGGTTGTTCGTGCTCGCGGTGCTGCTGGTCGCCGCGCTCCAGTTCGCCGTCTGGCGGCGCCTCCAGAGCGGCGAGTTCGGCACGTCGGAGTCGCCGCCCCGGACTGACGGCGACGCGGCGCCGCGCGCGGACGTGTTCGCGGGCGACGGCGGCACCGACGACCCCGACGTCCAGTTGTGTCCGGCGTGCGGCGCGCAGAACGACGCCGACTACCAGTTCTGCCGGGACTGCGTGAGTTCGCTGCACCCGTGACGCGCGCCGTCGCCGTCAACGTCGCCGCGAACACGAACCAGCCGGGGTTCCGCGGCCCGCTGCGCGCGGACGGCTCGTTCGTCTACGTCCCGATTCCCGAGACCGCGGAGACCAGGGAGCGCGCGCCGACGTACGCCGACCTCGACCTCCCCATCGACGTCCCCGAGGAGATTCTGGAGACGCCAGTCCACCTCGACCCGGCGTTCGCGGAGTACGCGTGCTGTGACCGGTACACGTACGGCGACCCGCACGGCGTGAAAGCGCGGCCGCTGCTCGACCTGGAGGCGGGCGACCGCGTGTACTTCTACGCGACGCTGGACGCCCCGAGCGACCCGGCGGACTGGATGGCCGGCGAGTGGGGCGCGTACCTGGTCGGCGAGTTCGTGCTCGCGTGCGACCCAGTCACCGGCGACGAGTACGAGGCCCTCGACGCAGACGAGCAGGCGGCGTTCGCGGGGAACGCGCACCTGAAACGCGACCCGTTCGACGCCGCCGTGATGCTCGCGGGCACCGACGACTCCGCGCTGTACGACACCGCCGTCCCGCTCAGCGGCGCCCGCGGCGTCGACGCCAACCGCGCGGTGACGGAGTGGTCGGCGGACTCCGGGAAGGGGCCGTGGTGGCGGCGGCCGCTCCGGTACGAGGACGCCGGCCACGAGCGCCTCCGCGAGTGGGTGCAGCGGGAGACGTACCCGCCGGTTCGCTGACGTTTACGTGGACGGCCGTCGAAGCCGCGCGTATGCTGGAACTGTACCAGTCAGAGGGCTGTCCGCACTGCAAGAAGGTCAGGGAGAAACTCTCCGAACTCGGCGTCTCCTACGTCATCCACAACCCGCGCCTGCC
>JBDGQF010000444.1:0-2553 GCA_042219255.1 Halobacterium sp.
TCGACGTCGCGGCCGCGCTCCCGGAACTCGCGTTGAAACTCACGCTGTTCGGGATGCTCGTGTTCGGCCTGCTGCTCGCACACGAGGACGCCGAACGCGCGCTCCTCGCGGTCATCCCAGCGTCCTACCACGACGTCGCACGCGCGCTCGCCGCCCGCGCGAACGCGACGCTGTACGCCATCTACGTCCTGCAGGCGGTGACCGCGTTCGGCACCGCGCTCATCGCGCTCCCGGTCTTCCTCCTGCTCGGGACGCCGTACCCCATCACGCTCGCCGTCGCCGCGGGCGTCCTCCAGTTCATCCCGATTGTCGGGCCGTCGCTGGTCGTCGGCGCAATCGCCGTCTACTACGTCGCAATCGGAAACACTGCGGGCGCCATCGTCGTCGCGCTCGTCGCGGGCGTGCTCGTGGCGTGGCTGCCGGACGTCCTCATCCGACCGCGGTTGTCGCGACGGACCGCCGACCTCCCGGGCAGCCTCTACTTCGTCGGGTTCACCGGTGGCCTGCTCACCGTCGGGCCCGTCGGCGTCATCGCCGGCCCGCTAATCGTCGCGCTCGTCGTCGAGGCCGCGACCCTGCTCGCGGACGAACACCGCGGCACGCAGCGGTCGCTGCTCCCCGACGAGTGGCCGTGACCGCGTCGCGGGCGCCGGACAGCGCTACTCGACCGGGTGGCCGCGCTCCTGCCAGTCCGTGAGGCTGCCCTCGTAGAAGGAGACGTCCGGGAAGCCGAGGTGCCGGAGCACGACGAACGTGTGGCTGATGCGGCGCGCCGTGTTGCAGTACAGGACGACGTGGTCGTCGCGCGTGACGCCGCGGTCGGCGAGCAGGGCTTCGATTTCCTCGCGCGGCCGGAGGCCGCGCGTCTCCTCGTCGACGACTTCCTTCCAGTCGAGGTTCACCGCGCCCGGGAGGTGGCCTTCGTCGTACTCCCAGGGCTCCCGGGTGTCCACGAGCACAGAGTCCGGGTCGTCGATTGCGGCGAGGACGTCGTCGGCGTCCACGAACACGTCCGTGCGCCGGTCGCCGAGTTCGTAGGTCGCCGGCGCCGGGTCGACGGCGTCGCTGCTCGCTTCGTGGTCGCGAATCCACGCGCTGTAGTCGCCGTCGAGCAACCGGACGTCGTCGTGGCCGTAGTACAGCGCGGTGACGAGGAACCGCGCCGCGAACACGCCGTGCGTGTCGTCGTACGCGACCAGCGTGTCGCCGTTCTCGACGCCCGCGTCCCCGAGCAGGCCGGCCCAGTGGTCGGGGTCGGGCATCATGCCCTCCGGCCCGTCCTCGGCGCGGAAGCTATCGAAGGGGACGTTCACCGCGCCCGGGACGTGGCCGATACCGTCGTACTCCCAGGCGTCACGGACGTCCACGACCGTGACGCCGTCGGCGTCGAGGTGGTCTGCGAGCCAGTCCGCGGTCACGACCCATTCCTCGCTCATCACGACCCGCTATGCGACCACGCGCCTTAGCACCCCGGCCGTCGCCGCAACTCCGAGATACCGGCAACGAATGCACATAATCTCGCTTACACTCCGGGTGTCCGCGGGCGTCCGGCGACCGGTCGCGGCGAACGATGCCGGTACGTTCGACGGCCGGGGGAACCTGCCGGCGTGACCGACAGTTATGGGGCCCCCCGACGTACGACGGAGTATGGCAGACGAATACGCCAAAGACGTGCTCGTCACTGCTGACTGGGTCGAGGACAACCTCGACCAGTTCCAGAGTGACGACCCAGAGTACCGACTCGTCGAAGTCGACGTCGACACCGAAGCCTACGACGACGCCCACGCGCCCGGCGCCATCGGCTTCAACTGGGAGACCCAGCTCCAAGACCAGACCCAGCGCGACATCCTCGACAAGGAGGACTTCGCCGACCTGCTCGGCAGCCACGGCATCAGCGACGACTCCACGGTCGTCCTCTACGGCGACAACTCCAACTGGTTCGCCGCCTACACGTACTGGCAGTTCAAGTACTACGGCCACGAGGACGTGAAGCTCCTCGACGGCGGCCGCGACTACTGGGTGGAGAACGACTACCCGACCACCGACGAAGTACCGGAGTACTCCGAGGTCGACTACGAGCCGCGCGGCCCCTTCGACGGCATCCGCGCGTACCGCGACGACGTCGAGACCGCAATCGACCGCGGCATCCCGCTCGTCGACGTGCGCTCGCCCGAGGAGTTCAGCGGCGAAGTCCTCGCGCCGCCAGGACTCCAGGAGACCGCCCAGCGCGGCGGCCACATCCCCGGCGCGGAGAACATCTCGTGGGCCGCCACGGTCAACGACGACGGCACGTTCAAGTCCCAGGAGGAGCTCCAGGAGCTCTACGAGTCCGAGGGCATCACGAACGACCAGGAGGTCGTCGCGTACTGCCGCATCGGCGAGCGCTCGTCCATCGCGTGGTTCGCGCTCTCCGAACTCCTCGGCTTCGACGACGTCACGAACTACGACGGCTCGTGGACCGAGTGGGGTAACCTCGTCGACGCGCCCATCGAAACGGGCAGCGGCGAGTAACGACTCGCTAGCCCGCACCAGCACTCGCGCCAGAGACGCACA
>JBDGQF010000013.1:0-1196 GCA_042219255.1 Halobacterium sp.
GTCGTCGAGGAAGCCAGCGACGGTGTCGTCATCGCGCAGGGCGACGAAATCAAGTTCGCGAACCCGCGGGCCGCCGACATCCTCGCCGCCGACCAGGACGCGCTCGTCGGCGACCCCGTCAGCAGCGTCATCGCGCCCGAAGACCGCGACACCGTCCTCGAACGCCTCCAGCGGCGCCTCGCCGGCGACCAACCCCCGCAGCGCTACCGGTTCAACGCGCTCGACGCCGACGGCGACCGCGTCCCAATCGAGTTCACCGCCGCGCGCATCACGTACGACGGCGACCCCGCCGTCCTCGCCATCTGCCGGGACGTCTCCGAACAGGAAGCCCGCGCCCGCGAACGCCGCCAGTACGAGACCATCGTCGAGACGGCGCCCGACGGCGTGTTCATCGTCGACGAGGACGCCACGTACGTCGGCGGCAACATCCAGGGCGCCGGCCTCACCGGCCGCTCCGCCGACGAACTCGAATCCACGAGCGTCCCCGAACTCGTCGAAGCCGGCATCTTCGAACCCGCGGTCATCCCCCGGTACCGGGAGACCGTCAGCGACCTCCTGGCGTCCGACGACGAGGACGCCAAGGGCAAATTCGAGTTCCACTTCTCGCCGGAGGGCAGCGACGAGGAACGCGTCGCCGAATGCCACCTCGCGCTCCGCCCGCACGACGACGAGTTCCGCGGCACCATCGGCGTCCTCCGCGACGTCACCCAGCGCAAGCGCCGCGAACGCGAACTCGAACGCCAGAACGAACGCCTCGACGAGTTCACGAGCGTCGTCAGCCACGACCTCCGCAGCCCACTGAACGTCGCCACCGGCTGGCTCCAGCGGTACGTCGAACACGGCGACGAGGACGCCCTCGACCGCGTGCAGACCGCCCACGACCGCATGAGCGAAATCCTCGACGAACTCCTCGCGCTCGCCCGCGACGGCGAAGACGCCCACGAGACCGACGAAGTCCCACTCGAAGTCGTCTGCGCGTCCGCGTGGGCGTCCGTCGCCACCGGCGACGCCGGCCTCGACGTCCGCGCCGACGGCGAAGTCGTCCACGCCGCCCGCGGCCGCCTCCAACAACTCCTCGAAAACCTGTTCGCCAATGCCGTCGAACACGGTTCGACGGACGGCGACGCGCGCTCGCCACGTGCGCTCTCGACCGAACAGTCCGTGGACGGCGGCGCAATCGACAGCGCGGACAGTTC
>JBDGQF010000013.1:1296-2548 GCA_042219255.1 Halobacterium sp.
CGCTCTCGACCGAACAGTCCGTGGACGGCGGCGCAATCGACAGCGCGGACAGTTCCAAGGCGAGCGACCTCACGGTCACGGTCGGCTCGCTCGACGACGCGGACGGCTTCTACGTCGCCGACGACGGCCCCGGCATCCCGGAGGCCGAACGCGACAGCGTCTTCGAGATGGGGTACTCCACGGACGTCGACGGCACCGGGTTCGGCCTCGCAATCGTCGAGAGCGTCGCCGACGCCCACGACTGGGACGTCACCGTCACCGAGAGCCGCGACGGCGGCGCGCGCTTCGAATTCCAGACCGGGAGCGACTGACAGCCCGGCCGTTGTCAGAGAGTGACCGCCGTTAGCCGTTTGTTCCCCCGCCCCTTCGAGTCGCACATGGGCCTGGGCCGACGCGTCCTGCTGGCACTGGTCGGCGTGGTCGTCCTCCTCGCGTACGTCGCCGCCGCGGCCGTCGTCGCCGCCGGCGTCCTCGCGCTGCTCTCCCTGGACGTCCCGCTGCCGACCGCGCTCGCCGTCGCCGCAGTGGTCACGCTCACCGTCGGCTACCTCTCCTACCGCACCGGCACCGCGCGCATCCTCGCGCAACTCGACGCCGTCCCCGTCGCCCCACAGCGCGCCCCCACGGCCTACCGCACGCTCGAAACGCTCGCCGACCGCATGGACGTCGACCCGCCGACGCTGTACGTCGCGCGCATGGCCGCGCCGAACGCCATCAGCCTCGGCGGCCCCGGCGGCGCCGTCGTCTTCGACCGGACGCTGTTCCGCATCCTCGACCGCGACGAGTTCGCCGCCGTCCTCGCGCACGAACTCGCGCACATCGAACACCGCGACAGCCTCGTGCAGTCGCTGGCGTACACGGTCGGCCGCACGCTCGTCGGGTTCCTCGTCGTCCTCGTGCTACCGGTTGCGCTGCTCGCGCGCGGCGTCAGCCGCCTGCTCGCGTGGGCGCACGGCCGACCCGGCGAACGCCGCGGCCTCGCAGTCCACGAGCGCGTCGGCCGCGTCGTCCTCGTCGCGCTCGTCCTCGTCACGATGGTCGTCCGCGCGCGCTCCCGGCAGCGAGAGTTCGCCGCCGACGACCGCGCCGTCGAAGTCACCGGCGACCCCGTCGCGCTCGCGTCCGCCCTCCGGAAAATCGACCGCGCGAGCAAGCCACGCGGCCTCCTCGGCCACCTCTACCGGCGCGGCCGACAGGACGACGTCCCGCCGTGGCTGTCCACGCACCCCGCGCTCGAAGACCGAATCCAGCG
>JBDGQF010000117.1:0-2546 GCA_042219255.1 Halobacterium sp.
CCACACGCTCTCGCGAACGCCAGCGCGGCCGTGAACCGGTCGCCGCCGCCCGTGAACCGACTCACCGACGCCGTCTCGAAGTTCGGTTCGTCGATGACCGCGTCCCGCGTCGCCGCGACGGCGCGCGCGCCGCCGTGCATCACGACCGCGGACACGCCAGCGGCTTCCCGGACGCCCGTCGCCGTCTCACCGGTCGGCCCAGTCACGCCGACTGCGTCCGCCAGCGCCGCTAACTCCTCGTCGTTCGCGCTCACCGCCACCTCGTAGCGGTCGGCGAGCGCGCCCAGGATGTCCACGAACTCGCGGCGCTCGGCCGGCGTCCGCACCGGCACGCCCCCAGGGTCGACGACGAACACGCCGCCCTCGCCCGGCCGGTCGGCAGCCCGCCGCAACGCGGCCGTCGCGTTCGGCACGGACGCCCAGTTCGTCCACACCACGGCGTCCGCGTCCAGGGCGTCCTCGCGGCCGGTCGCCGCGAAGTCCTCGTACGACCACGTCTCCAGGTCGGTCGACTCCGTCGTCAACATCATCGCGGAGTCCTCGAACTCGTAGACGTCCACCGCCGCCGGCGACCCCATCGAGTGCGCGTCCACGCCCAGGTCGTCGAACACCTCGTGGTCGAGGTGGCCGAACAGCGCCACGTCGGCGTCCAGGGCCGCCGCCTGCAGTGCGGCGTTGACCGCCTGCCCGCCGGGTCCGACGCCGCGGCGCTCCGTCACGAACGACCGCTGGCCGTCCAGCAGCGAGGACGCGAACTGCTCGCGGGCCAGCGGCGCGTGGTCGCTGTCCAGCACGCCGTACCGCCGGTCGACGCTCCCGTCCGGCAGGCACGTCACCGTCGGCGACGGCGCGTCGGCGAGCCGGTCGCCCAACTCCATACGCGGCGTTTCGCGCGCCCCCACTAAACAGTTCCCGCAGGCGCGTCAGTCCTCGCCCTGAATCCGGTTGACAGCGGCGAGGAAGCCGTCCGCGTTCGCCTCGTCCAGCACCACGTCGGCGGCCGCCTGCGCGTGCTCGTCGGCGTTCGCCACCGCGTACGACTCGCCCGCCGCCTCGAACAACTCGACGTCGTTGGCGGAGTCACCGACGGCCGCGAAGTCGCTGGGCCCGTAGTCCAGTTCGGCGGCGACCGTCTCCAGCGCCGCGCCCTTGCTCGGCCCGGTCGCCTTCACGTGGTACGCGAACCCAGTGTCCACGACGCTCAGCCCGTGCTTTTCCGCGATTTCGGTCAGGAGGTCGAGTGGCCGGTCGCGGTCTACGGCGAGTTCGGTCTCCCGCCAGCGGTTCACCAGGTCGGCGTCACCCCACCCGAGGTCGAAGCCCGCGGCGGCGAACTCGTCGCGGACGTCCTCGGCGGCCTCGCGGCCGTCCCCGAAGAAGAACAGGTCGTCGTCCACGTACGCGACGCCGCCGTTCTCGGCGATGACGCGCTGCTCGATGCCGACGAAGTCACAGAGCGCAATCGGGTACGGGAGCGCCTTCCCCGTCGCGACCACGACCGGCGCGTCCCAGTCCCGGAGCACGTCCATCACGCGACTGTCGATGGAGCGGTCCGGGCGACTCAGCGTGCCGTCGATGTCGACGGCGAGCGGCGCGACCATACCGGCGTGAAGGAGACACACCCCTAAATGTCGCCCTGTTCGCGCCGGCCGTCACCGCGACGACGACGGGAATCCGCCTCAGTCCTCGTCGGGCGCGTACTCGTCGTGGATGCGGTCCATCCGCGCCGCCATCACGAAGTCCGTCTTGTGCAGGCCGTCGATTTTGTGCGTCCACAGCTCCACGCGCACCTCGCCCCACTGCAGGTGGATGTCCGGGTGGTGCCACTCCTCCTCGGCGAGTTCGCCGATTTCGTACGTGAACTCCAGGGCGTCCCGGAAGTCGTCGAACTCGTACGTGCCCTCCAGGTGGTGGTCGTCGACCACCGCCCAGACGTCGTCGTCGAGTTCCGCGAGGTACTCCGCGTACTCGTTCTCGGTGAGCGGTTCGTCCTCAGACGTGCACGCCTCGCAGGGTTCGTCGGCGAGTTCCGGCGTCATACGCACACTGTCACCACCGCGCGGCATGAACCTTGGGCGAGCGACCGCCGCCAGTTACGGCGCGTACGTCCCCTCCAGGACTGCCCGGTCGAGGACGTGTCCCTCGACTGCGGCCTCGACGTCCTCGCGGCCCGCCGACGGCGGCAAGTCCAGTTCCGCGTCCAGCGCGTACAGTTTGAACCGGTACGTGTGCTCGCGGTCTGGCGGCGCCGGCCCGCCGTACCCTCGCTCGTCGAAGTCGTTCGTGCCGGTCGTCGCGCCGTCGGCCTCCGGGTTCCAGTCCTCGGGCAACTCCTGGACGCTCGGCGGAATGTTCCAGACCGTCCAGTGGTCCCAGACTTTCCCCGCGGGTTCCACGGCGTCCGGGTCGTCCACGACCAGCGCCAGCGACTCCGCGTCCGCCGGCACGCCCGAAACCGACAGCGGCGGGTTCACGTCCGCCGCGCCGCGCCCGAACTGCTCGGGAATCCGCTCGCCGTCCGCGAACGCCGGACTCGACAGTTCCAG
>JBDGQF010000138.1:0-2544 GCA_042219255.1 Halobacterium sp.
AGCGGCGCGGCGATGTTCACGTACCGCTCGCCGTCCGCGACGTGACTGGCGTACAGCGCGACGAACACGGCCGTGCCGTCCTGGGCGATGCGAATCCACGCCCGCGCGCCGTCCCGCGGGTCGACGGCCGGGTCGAGCGCGACGAACCGACTGCCGAGCGCGCGCCACTCGTCGCCCTTACCGGGGCCGGGGAGGTTCAGTTGTCGAATCCGGGACGTGACCGGTGCGGCGAGCGCGGCGCCGGTGCGGAACGGCCGCTGCCAGCGCACCCGGTACAGCATCTCGTAGTCGGTCGTCTGCTCGTAGAAGTCGCGGACGGAGTCGGCCACGCGCCCAGGGTCGAAGTCCGGTCGCCCGTACTCGCCCATGTCGTCCATCTCGCCGTCCGGCGCCGGGGCGTCCGCGGCGGCGAGGCCGCGCCGCGCCACGAAGTCCGCGCCGATGCGGCGGCCGCCCCGGACTGGACTGAAGGGCACTCCGCGCGCCCGCCACGCCGCCGCGCCGGCGAGCGCGACGGCCGCCGACGCCGCGACTCCGGCGACAGTGCGTCCGCGCATACGCGCTCGTTGTGCGGCCGGCGTCACGAGTCTGGCGGCGTCCGCGCCCGTCGCCGCGGCGAACGCCGAGTCTTTAAGTCGTCTGCTCGCGACCGCTTCGGTATGAAGCGGATTATCGAGACGCCCGACGCCCCCGCAGCGGTCGGCGCGTACAGTCAGGCGACCACGGACGGCGACGTCGTGTTCACGGCAGGCCAGATTCCGATGACGCCCGAGGGCGAACTCCTCGACGACGAACCCATCGCCACACAGACGCGCCAGAGCCTCGAGAACGTCAAGGCCATCCTGGAAGCGGAGGGCCTGACGATGCAGGACGTCCTGAAGGTCTCGGTGTTCATGGACGACATCGACGACTTCGACGAGATGAACAACGCGTACAAGGAGTACTTCCAGGACAACCCGCCCGCGCGTTCGGCCGTCCAGGTCGCCGCGCTCCCGAAGGGCGTCGGCGTGGAAATCGAGGCCATCGCCGCGCAGCGAGACTAGATGGAGCGCGCGACGAAGGACGCACTCGCGTGGGGCGCGACCGGCGCGCTCGCGTTCCTCGTCCTGGCGTTCGCGTACAAGGCCGTCGCCGACCCCGGCGTCGGCGTCCTCCCGCTGTTCGGCGTCGCCGCCGTCGTGTTCGCGGTGACCGCAGTCGGCGCGCACGCGCTCGCCGGCCGCCTCGCGTGACCCCGAAAAGAAGGCTTTAAACGCGCGACCCGGATAGGATACGGTGGGCCGGGATGGCCGAATGGCAAAGCGCACGCCTGGAAAGCGTGTCCCCTTACGGGGTTCAGGGTTCAAATCCCTGTCCCGGCGCTTCTCACGTTACTCACACCGTCCAGCGGCGTCTATGCCGCTGGACGTGTGACGGTATTGTGAGCGACGGAGGAATTTGAGCCCTAGAAGTCGCAGCCTGCGAAGCGACCCACGGGAGCGAGCAGGAACGTCTTCTATCGGTTCAAATCCCTGTCCCGGCGTTCCTCTTAACGTTTCGTCGCCGAGCAGCGCGTCTCGTCGCGCTGCGGGCGACAGCGTGTAGCGGACGCGAAGGGATTTGAACCACGGCAGACCGAACGCAGTGAGGTCTGGCCTCGGGTTCAACTCCCGGCGCGGCGGAACCGCGCCGACCCTCGCAGACGCGTTGCGTCTGCTCAGTCCCTGTCCCGGCGTTCTCTTGACGTTACGTTGCCGAGCAGCGCGTCGCTTGCTGTCGCCGCCTGGTCGGCCACAGCACATACTTCGCGGGCGGTCGGACGACTCCGTATGGAACCACCGGACATCGACGAGGACACGGCGCGCAAGGTGCTGGAACTGGGCTACCACGAACTCGGCGAGAGCGTGGAGTACGGCGACTTCCTGTTGCGGAAGGCAGACGAGGAGCGCGACGCCGACGGCGACGTGGTGCGGGAGTACTACGCGCTCGTCGACGAGGAGCGCGGCGAGGACACCGGCGAGCGCATCGGCGCGCACCACTACGCGGTCAACGAGTTCCAGGACTTCCGCGACGACCTGGAGGACGCGTGGCGGTCGTACCACGAGTAGGCGGTGGCTGGAGACGGCCCAAGCGCTCTTTTCGCCGCGCGGGGAAGGAGGTGGTATGCGTGAATCAGACACACCGGTGCCCGTCGAGGAGGACGAGGAGTACGTGGTGGACGTCGAGGACATCGGCGACGAGGGGGACGGCGTCGCGCACGTCGACGACTTCGTGGTGCTGGTGCCGGACGCCGACATGGGTGACCGCGTGCGGGTGCGCATCGACCGCGTGGAACCGGAGTTCGCGACGGCGGACGTCATCGAACACGAGTCCGACGTGGCGTAACCGGATAGTAACTTAAAGTCAGGCGACCGCCCACCTCCTCGTGTGAACGCCTGACACACTATTCCGGTGAATCAGTGAATTTACGGCGGGCTCAGGGCCAGCGCGCCGCGTCAGCGAGCGCGGCGAGGCGCCGCCGATAGCAACTTTTATATAGAATCACATTCAATCAATCAGGTACCT
>JBDGQF010000108.1:0-2542 GCA_042219255.1 Halobacterium sp.
GTGACGCGGTAGCGGTTCTCGCCGACCGCGATGGGCGTCGTCGTGGACTTCGTGACCTCCTCCTGGACCTGGAGGTTCTCCGGCGGCACGGGGTCTTCGAGCCACCAGACGTCGTAGGCCTCGAGTTCGCTCGCGAGGCGTTTCGCGGAGCCACCGGAGAACGTCCAGTGGCAGTCGAAGGCGACGTCCGCCTCGTCTTTCACGCGCTCCGTGACGGCTTCGACGATTTCGACCTTGTGCCGGATTTCGCCCGGGCGGAGGTGGCGGTTCGCGCGGTCTTTCTCCAGGCCCGAGGGCACGTCGAGGTCGAACTTCAGGGCGTCGTAGCCGAGTTCGTCGACGACGCGCTCGGCCTCGTCCGCGCACGCCTGCGGGTCGGCTTCCGCTTCGGTGTGGCAGTCGCAGTACACGCGGACTTCGTCGCGGTACTTCCCGCCGAGCAACTGGTAGGCGGGCACGCCGAGAATTTTCCCGGCGAGGTCGTGGAGCGCGAGTTCGATGCCGGAGATGGCGGTGACGGTGACGCCCTCGACGCTGCCCTCGCCGCTCATCTTCTGAATCAGGTGCTCGAAGAGGCGGTCGATGTCGAGGGGGTTCTCGCCGACGACGAACGGCTTCATGCGTTCGATGAGTTCCGGGACGCCGGCGCCCCAGTAGGCTTCGCCGGTGCCGACGACGCCCGCGTCGGTGTAGACGCGCACGAGCGTCCACGGGAAGTTCCCGTCGACCATCGTGGTCTGGACGTCCGTGATTTCGACGTCGCGGGGCGCGGGGCGCTCGTTCGTGACGCCCATCGTGCCCGCGGACAGTTCCCGCATCGTGTACTCCGCGTTCGGGTCGTGGAGGTCGGTGTAGTCCTTGCTCATGCTTCGGTGTTTACTCGGTTCGGTGTAAATCTATGCCTTCGAGCACGCCGGCCTCCGCGAGGTCGGCCTCCAGGGCCTCGCGCTGGTCGTCGGTCATCACGCGCAGCGGCGACCGGAGCGGGCCGGCGTCGAACCCGCGCAACTGGAGCGCGGTCTTCACGCCGGCCATGTACGGGCCGCGCTTGAGCGCCGACCGCACGTCGTACACGAGGCTCTGGAGGTTGCGCGCGTGCTCCACGTTGCCGTCGTCGTACGCCTCGTAGAGGTCGGTGACGAGTTCCGGGAACGCGTTCGCCACCGCCGACACCATTCCCGAACAGCCGAGGTCGAGGCCCGGCACGAGCAGCGAGTCCGACCCGGCGAGGAACGTCAGTTCGGGGTGGTTGTCGATGGCCTGGCCGAGCCACGGGACGTCCTTCGAGGAGTCCTTGAGGCCGGCGAGGTTGTCGATGGCGGACAGGTCGTCGAGCGCCTCCAGGGACAGCTGGTTGCCGGTCTTCGAGGGGATGTGGTAGACGTACACCGGGACGTCGACGGCGGCGGCGACGCGCTCGTAGTGGCCGACCGCCGCCTCGTCGTCGAGCGGATAGTAGTACGGCGTCACGACCACGACGCCGTCAGCGCCGGTCTCTTCAGCGTGTTCGGCGTGCGCGACGGTCTGCTTGGTGCTGGGCGCGCCGACGCCCGCGATAACCGGTACCTCGCCGCCGACTTCGTCGACGACGGCCTCCACCACTCGCTGGCGTTCGCCGCCGGTCAGCAGCGGGAACTCGCCGTTCGTGCCGAGCGGGAAGACGCCGTCGACGCCCCTGTCGACGACGAACCGCGCGTGCGCCGCCGTCGTCTGGGCGTCGAGCGTTTCGTCGTCGTGGAACGCGGTCACGACGGGCGGGACGACCCCGTGCAGGTCGAGCGGGTCGTCGTCACCTGGTGCTGGCGCGTGTGTCGTCATGTCTGGCGGGTCGCCCGCCGCCCGCTTAAGCACACGGGTTATCGGAGATACTATTTTGGATATGAGTAAACTTTTTCTACGAGGGGTCGGTACGCTCTCGCATGGACGTCGAAGTGAAGCTCACTGGGACCCTGGCCGCGCGCACCGGGACGCACCGCGCCCGCGTCGGCGTCACCGAAGACGCCACCGTCGCCGACGTCATCGAAGCCCTCGCCGAGGAGTTCGGCCCGCACGTCCGGGCCGGCGTCCTCGAAGGGTCGCGACTGCGCACGGACACAGTCGTCGTCCGCGAGTCCCCGGACGGCGGGCCGCTCACCGCCGGCAGCCAGGTCCACGACGGCGACACCGTCTGCTTCCACCTCGCGAACTGACCGCGCCCGCACCCAGAAAACAGCGTCTGTCCCGCCGCTTATCGTTCTGCGAGCCTGTTGAGCGCCCACGCCGTCCGCAGGACTTCGTCGGCGGCGCCCTCGTCGAACACCAGGTCGTCGGTGTCGCGGACGTGTCCGAGCACGCGCTCGGAAGCGTGCTCGGGCGCGGCGGCGATGCCGGCGTCCTCTTCGGCGACCCACTGCATCACGCGCAGGTCGCTCTTCGAGTCACCCATCACGAGCGCGAACGGGTCGTCGACGCCGAGCACGTCCAGCGACGCCTGCACGCCGACGACCTTGTTCAGTTCGCGGGACGCGATTTCGGCGGCGTCCGCCTCGTAGTACGCGACGTC
>JBDGQF010000116.1:0-2539 GCA_042219255.1 Halobacterium sp.
TCGGCCCCCTCTACTTCCTCCAGCGCCGCCGCGCGCTCGGCGCGCACTGACGGCCGCACCGCTACCGTACTCTCGCCGTCCCGCCGCGCTACTCTGCGCTCTCCACGCTACACGAGCGTGTACGCAGCGAGCACGAAGAGTATCACTGCCAGCACGAGCGACGCGCCCACGAACCGGTCGACGGCCGGCCGCTCCGGCGTCCCTGGCTGCCACTCCATCGGACTGTTGCCGGCCGTCGTCGACGCGCTCCCGTCCGTGACCGCTGCGACAGCGCGCGCGCTGGCGCCACGCACCCAGTAGCCGAGGCGCCGCGCGCCGGTGTCGGACGCGCGCGCGACGGCCACGCCCCCAGTGTAGAGGCCGCGCGCAGTCCGGCGCGCCGCGACGTTCCCCAGGTGCGCGACCAACTGGCCCAGCTCCCAGACCGCCGTCTTCGCGTCCGCCGCCGGTGCCTCGCCCCGCGGCGGCGTCGCTGCGCTCCCGGAACCGGTGTCCGACGCCCCACCGCCGTCCGACTCCGTCCCGCCGCCGCTCGTCGACGCCGTCTCTCCAGTCGTCTGCGTCCCGCTCTCGCCAGCGTACGCTCCGTCGGCCGTATTGCTGTCTGCGTCGGCTGTCTCGCCGTCTGTCTGGTCGCCCGTCCCGCCAGCCGTCTCGTCGTCCGACTGGCCGCCAGTAGAGTCCGTTGGCGCGCGCTCGTCGTCGCGGAACCGCGCCAGCCACTCGTCGTCGACCGGCCGGAGGTCTGGGACCGTTTCCTCGCCGTAGCCCGGCGTCGCGCCCGCGTCGAACGTGTGCTTCCGTCGGAACTGCACGCGCTCGACGTCGTCCGCCCAGTCCACGACGAGGAACGCCTCGCCGTCCGCCAGCGACTCCACGTCCGTGCCGTAACTCCCGCCGAGGATGCGGTCGACGACCTTCGTGTCGTTCGCCCACGTGAGGCGGTGCCAGACCAGCCAGTCGCACTGCGTGATGAAGTCCTTGTCCACGGACGCCGGCCGCTGGCTCAGGCCGCACAGCCCCAGGCCGCGCTTCCGGCCGCGCTTCGCGACCCGCACCAGCATCTCGCCGACCTCGCCGAGACCGCCCTGCTCGGGCACGAACTCGTGGACTTCCTCCACGAGCAACAGGAACGGCTGGCGGACGTCCCGCGCCCGCGAGAACAACTGTTTCGCGACCTCGTACACGAGGCGGTCGGCGTCGTCGCCGTCCAGGAACCCCGAGACGTCCAGGACGACCGGCACGCCCTCCGCGAGCGCGACGTCCGCGATTGCCTCCGCGTCCTCCGGGCCGACCACCGCGTCACAGCGGTCGGTCGCGCCCAGGTGCAGTACCTCGTAGTCCTCCTTCAGGCCGTAGTACTCGCCGTCCGTGTCCACGACGAGCAGCCGCGAGTCCACGTCGAGCAGTTCCTCGACCAGCACGCTCGCGGTGTTGGACTTCCCAGACCCGGACTTCCCCGTGACGAACCCGCGGCCGGTCAACACCTCGAGCGCGGGCAGCGTCGTGTCGCCCTCGGTGACGTGGAGTCTGTCCCCTGGGTCTGGCATCTCACCCCCTGTTCGAGCGCATGGGATATATGCTTCCCGTGCAGCCAGGGCCGTGCCCCCAGTGCGCCAGCGCCTGTCCTCCAGTTGCACCCACAGGCTTACGTTCCGGCCCGTGGAGTACGCGACCACAATGCAGCGAGCGTACGTGGCGCGCGCGGTCGCCGTGGTCGCGGCGGCGACGGTGCTGTTGACCGCCGCGTTCGTCGGTATCGTCGCGCTCGGCGAGGGGCGCACCGCCGGCGTCAGCGGGCGCGTGCCGTTCTACGTGTTCGGCGGCGCGGTGCTGTTCGTCGCGACGCTCGTCACGCTCGAAGACCCAGAGGAGGGCGGCGTGCCGATTCTCACGACCACCGTCGCGGTGTCCGTCCTCGGGTTCGCGCTGCTCGCGCTCGCCGGCGAGGGGTTCCTGTACGCCGGCCGCAACCCCGAGAGCGTGTTCGGGTCGAGTCTCGTGCTGTACTTCGTCGCCGCCGCGCTCGTTTGCACGGGCACCGTCTACTGGGCGCTCAACCACTGGCGCGAGTTCACGGCGTGACACCGACCGCAAACCGTTAGTGAGCGCTCCCGTTACCTGCTCCCATGACTGACCGGTGGCGCCGCGTCCTCGCCGTGACCCTCCTGCTCGCTGTGGCGGGGTGTGTCGCGCCCGTCGCCGACGACCCCGTCACCACCGGCCCCGAAGACTCGTCGCCGGACGCGACGGCGCCGACCACCACGACCGAATCGACTACCGCGCCGCCCGAGGGCGTCGTCGTCGAGGGCGGGTCGTTCGAGACGGACGTCAACCGGACGTTCGAGCGCGTGCAGTCGCTGCTCGGCGCGGAGTACGCCGGCACGCGCGTCGTCGTCCGCGACCTCACGCAGTACAAGACCGCGGACTACAGCGCGGTCCCGTTCTTCAGCGTGTTCGGCATCGAGAACCCCTCCCTGGACGAGAGCCAGCCGACCGGCCTGACGACGCTGGACGCGACGGTGTACGTCACGCCCGC
>JBDGQF010000084.1:0-2518 GCA_042219255.1 Halobacterium sp.
GTGGCGTTCGCGTACGTCGCCCAGGAGGGCGAGCGCGGCAGCCTCATGTACTGGATTCACCCAGACCACCGCGGGAACGGCTACGTCACGGAAGCGACGGAACTGTTCCTCGACTACGCGTTCCGGGAGTGCGGCTTCCACAAGGTCACCGCGCGCGTCCTCGAATCGAACGAGGCGTCCGCCGGCACGCTGGAGAAACTCGGGTTCGTGCGCGAGGGGACGCGCCGCGAGTCCTCCATCGTGGACGGCGAGTACGAGGACATGTACACGTACGGCCTGCTCGCGCGCGAGTGGCTGGACGAAAATTAGGCGACGTCAGTCGGCGGCCGCGGACGTCGCGCCCGCGCCGGCCGCCCCCTGTTTCGCGTCGAGCGCTTCGACGAGCAGTTCCGTGATGTCCGTGACCTCGATGTCGTCCTCGTAGCCGCCGGTCTTCCGGCCGTCCTCGTACATCGTCATGCACATCGGGCACGCGACGACGAACCGGTCGACGCCGTGGCCGGCGTCCGTGTCCTCGAGGGCTTCCCGGATGCGTTCCTCGCTCGGCTTCTCGTCCTCGTCGAAGTCCATCCAGAGGCCGCCACCGCCGCCACCACAACAGAACGAGTCGTCGCGGTTGCGCGGCATCTCGTCGAGCGTGACGCCCGTCGCGCGGATGACCTCGCGGGGCGCCTCGAACTCGCCGTTGTACCGGCCGAGGTGGCAGGGGTCGTGGTACGTCACCGTCTCGTCCAGTTCCGTGCCCGAGAGGCCGAGTTCGCCGGCGTTCACGAGGTCCTCGACGACCTGCGTGTAGTGGTAGACGCTGTCGCCGTCCTCGAACCCGAACTGCTCGTACTCGTTGCTGAACGTGTTGTACGAGTGCGGGTCCGTGCAGACGATTTTGTCGTACTCGCAGTCCGCGAACGCCTCGATGTTCTCCTCGGCGACCATCTCGTAGAGACCCTCCTCGCCGACGCGCCGGATGTCGTTGCCGTCGTTCTGCTCGTCCTCGTAGAGGATGCCGTAGGAGACGCCGGCAGCCTCGAACACGCGCGCCAGCGACCGAGCGACGTGCTGGTTCCGTTCGTCGTAACTCGGGTAGTCGCCGACGTACCAGAGGTACTCGACGGCCTCCTCGCGGGCGTCCGGAATCTCGAAGTCCAGGTCGTCCGCCCACTCGGGACGCTTCCGGTCGGGTTCGCCGAACGTGTTGCCCTTCTGGAAGACGTTCATCACGGCCTCCTCGACGTTCTTGTTCATCTGGCCGGACTCCGTGAGCCGGCGGTTCATCTCCGTGAACTGCGTGACGTGCTCGATGTCAACGGGGCAGGCGTCCATGCACGCCATGCAGGACATGCAGGACTCCATCGTCTGCGCGTCGATGACCGACGTGCCGCCGTCAGCGACGATGTCGACTTCGTCGCGCTCGCCGCGCTCGACGCCCTCGCGGTAGGACTTCAGGTCGAGGATGACGTCGCGGGGGTCGAGCGGCCGGCCGGCGGCCTTCGCCGGACACACCGACGAACACCGCCCGCACTTCGTGCAAGCGTCGTGGTCGAGCAGTTGTTTCCAGGAGAAGTCCTCGATGTCCGAGGGCCCGATTTCCTCGGGGCTGGCGTCCTCGGGCACCCTGGGGAGGCGGCGGCCCGCGTCCTCGTCGCGCGCCACGAGGTTCGCGTAACTCGAAATCATGTGGAACGGCTTCGCGTACGGGATGGCGGCGACGAACGCCAGCGCCAGCAGCGCGTGACTCCACCACACCAGGGGGTAGGCGTTCGCGGCCATCTGTGGCGTGACGCCGGCGGCCTGGAGGACGTCGCTTACGAACCAGCCGATGAACGAGACGGTCTCGAAGGAGACGTCGCGGGTCGCGCTCGTGCCGAGGATGCGCACGCCCTCGGTGACGTAGCCGCCGACGCCGAGCAGGAACAGCGTCCAGATGAAGAGGTCGTCCTCGGTGCTGGTGTGTTTCCCCCAGAGGCGGCCGAAGCGCACCCAGTACCGGCGGTAGATGGCCATGCCGACGCCGACGACGAACAGCAGCCCCATCGCGTCCGCGACGAACGAGTACGCGAGGTAGAAGTCACCGACGAAGAAGGAGGGCTGGCCGAGCGCGAGCGTCCAGACGTCCATGTCGATGCCGAGGATGGTCGTCGCGATGAGCAGCGTCAGGAACCCCCAGAGGATGAACGTGTGCATCACGCCCGCGTACAGGTCGCGGTCGAACTGCTTCTCGTTCGACGCGACGAGTTTCGCGGCCGTCAGGACGCGCGACGGGAGGTTCGAGAGGCGGTCGAACGGGTCCTCGGCGCCGGTCGCGTACGTCGCGAACCGCTGGTAGACGCCGTACAGCAGGATGGCGACGGCGACCGCGGCGAGGTAGTAGAACAGCGCCTCGCCGACGTGGCCGATGCGCCAGAACGTCGGCCGGGTCTCGGCCCCCGCCTGCGCGAGCACGAACGAAGACATACCTCAAACCGTGTGCAGGATTCGCATAAAGGTTGTTAACCGCGAGACCACGCGCGAACTGTTTGTT
>JBDGQF010000207.1:0-2496 GCA_042219255.1 Halobacterium sp.
ACGAGTAACGCAGGCACCCGGAAACTCGGTCGAGTACCCGCTCTTTTCGCCGTCCCGTAGAGGTGGCCGGCCCACCGTTCTCCCGGTCGAAGCCGCCGAGCACTGAGGCCCACCCCCGCGCAGTACGTCAAACGGCTGTTTCAGTTTGCCCAAGGCACTTGATACGTCCCGCAGAAGACGGGAGTGGAGCGCCACCGGCCCTGCGAAACCCCCCTCATCCCCCTCCCCCCCACGCCTGTCGTTCCCCGCTGGCGCTCCGCGCTACTCCTCCAGCAGTCCTCAATGACCCATCTCGTGCCGTTCAGTCGTGTCTGAACGTCCGGTGGCCGGTGAACACCATCGCCATGTCGTGCTCGTCGGCCGCCTCGATGACGTCCTCGTCGTTGACCGAGCCGCCGGGCTGAATCACGGCGTCGACGCCGGCGTCGGCTGCCGCTTCGATGCCGTCCGGGAACGGGAAGAACGCGTCCGACGCCATCACCGCGCCGTCCGCGTCCTTCCCCTCGGCGTCGCGCTCGGACTTCTTCGCGGCGAGTTCGACGGCGTCCACGCGCGACACCTGGCCGACGCCCAGGCCGACCGTCTCGGTGCCGTCCGCGAACAGGATGCCGTTGGACTTCACGTGCTTGAGGACGCGCCACGCGAACAGCATCGTCTCGATTTCCTCGTCGGTGGGGTCGCGCTCCGTGACGACTTCCAGGTCGTCGCGCTCGGGCGCCCAGAGGTCGCGCTCCTGCACGAGGCGGCCGCCCACGAGGGGCTTCTCAGTTATCGTCTCGGTGACGCCGTCCAGTTCGCCGACGTCCAAGACGCGGAGGTTGTCCTTCTCGAACAGCACGTCGAGCGCGTCGTCGGTGTAGCCCGGCGCGACGACGACTTCCTTGAACGAGTCGGTGACGAGTTCGGCGGTCTCGGCGTCGCACTCGCGGTTCAGCGCGACGATGCCGCCGAAGGCGCTCTTCGCGTCCGTCGAGAGGGCGTCCGCGTACGCGTCGGCGAGCGTGTCCGCCGTCGCCGCCCCTGCTGGGTTCGTGTGCTTGATGACCGCGGCCGCCGGCGCGTCGAACTCCTTGATGAGGTTGAGCGCGGCGTCGGCGTCGTTGTAGTTGTTGTACGACAGCGCCTTCGCGCCCTCGTTCAGTTGGTCGGCGTGCACGACGCTTGCCTCCTCGCAGGTGTCGTCGCGGTAGACGGCGGCGTCCTGGTGGGGGTTCTCGCCGTACCGCAGGTCGCTGGTCCGTCCGTCGCTGGCGAAGTACCGCGAGGGCAGTTTGCCGCCCTCGTCCGCGTCGACTGTGACCTCGCTGCGGTCGTCGCTCACGTCGACCTGGCCCTCGGCGAACCACCGGACTGCGCGCGGGTACGCCTCGAACTCGGCGTCGTAGAGCACGCGCTCCTTCAGGTCGCCGGCGTCGTCGTCCGCGAACACGGGGACTGGCTCCTGCGTGACGATGGGACCGGCGTCGACGTCGCCGTCGCGCACGCTCCCGTCCTCCGCGACGGCGTTCGTCACGACGTGGACGGTACAGCCCGTGACGGAGACGTCCGCTTCGAGAATCTGCTGGTGGGCGTCCATCCCGGGGAACGCCGGCAGGAGGCTGGGGTGGACGTTCAGCGTCGTCGGCACCGCGTCCAGGAACACCTCCGACAGCACGCGCATGTAGCCGTCGAGGCAGACGAGGTCGACGTCGTAGTCCGCCAGTGCGTCCACGACGCGGCGCTCGTGGTCGCGGCGGCTTTCGTTCGGTTTGCGCTCCACGACCTCCGTGGGGATGCCGCGTTCCTCGGCGTCGTCGAGGACTGGGGCGTCCGCGTGGTTCGACAGCACGACGGCGAGTTCGGCGCCGCCCGGTTGTCGGTCGTCGACGTGCAGGAGGTTGCGGCCGCGGTTGCTGGCCAGACCAGCGATGCGAGTCATGGCTCTACGAGCGGCCGCCGACGGCAAAGTGGTTGCGGTTCAGCGCCGCCGAGTATGCACGAACGGCGATAGAATCGGCGATCATCTGCGGTCATTGCCGCCGATTGTATGCACTGTCGTGGGGCGCGCGACCGGCAGGCTTTTGCCGCGAGCGCGGCCACACGGAGGCATGACCGACACCGACGCCCTGTACGCGGTGACGCCGCTGGACGGCCGGTACGCCGGCCGGACGGCGCCGCTCCGCGAGTACGCCAGCGAGGCCGCGCTGATGCGCGCCCGCGTCCGCGTGGAAGTCGAGTACCTGCTCGCGCTCGCCGACCTCGACGCTATCGGACTCGACCTCTCCGGAGACGACCGCCGCACGCTCCGCGACGCCTACGAGGACTTCGACGAGGACGACGCCAGCCTCGTCAAGCGCATCGAGACGGAGGGCGCGCGCGGCTACGACGCGACCAACCACGACGTGAAGGCCGTCGAGTACTTCGTCCGCGAGCACGCGCCCGAGCGCGCCCACCCCTGGATTCACTTCGCGCTCACCAGCGAGGACGTCAACAACCTCGCGCACCGCCTGCTCGTCA
>JBDGQF010000429.1:0-2493 GCA_042219255.1 Halobacterium sp.
CGAACGCGGCGAGACGTTCGCCGCCGCCGACGGCCAGGAACTCGTCGCCGACGACGCGTTCTGGCCCGTGCTCCTGTCGCCGTACGGCTACGCAGGCCAGTTCGGCTACCGCGGCGAACGGCGCGGGGTGCTGGGCGAGACTGAGGTCGCACCGGAAGCGACGACAAAATAGCCGCGAGCGCGACGGCTCCGACGCCGCGAACCTCGACGCACAGCCACCGCACAAGACACTTTGTGTGCAGTGGTGTATTCTCGCACTGATGAACCGCCGGCGAGTACTCGCCGCCACCGCCGCCCTCTTCGCCCTCCCCGGTCTGAGCGGCTGTAACGAGTCCCAGTCCGTCGTCGAAGTCGACGACGTCTCCGTCACGAACGAGACCACGAGCGAGCAGACCATCACCGTGCGAGTGACGCGGGACGCGACGGGCGAGACAGTCCTCGACGAGACAGTCGACGTCCCCGCCAGCGAGTCCGCGAACACGGTCGCGTTCAGCGACCCAGTCGACAGCGACGGCCACCACCACGTCCGCGTCGACGTCGACGACGGCCCCTCCGAGACGTACGACTGGGACATCCCCGGCCGTGACGGCGAACAAGACGAAGCCTACGGGCTGGCGGTCGTAGTCTCAGCCGGCCTCGTCGAGTTCGAAGAAGTCGCCGCCTGACAGTCCGTCGTGCCGTCAGTCGTCGGCGGGCGCGAACTCCACGAGCGTCAGGTCGCGGTCGAGCGCGCAGTAGTCGTGTGGCGGGTCGCCTAGAATCTCGTCAATCTGGTACTCCTCGTCGAAGTCCGCGCCCGCGGGCTCACAGTACTCGTGGCTCGGACACTCCGTGTGCGGACACGGCCCCGCCAACTTCCCCTTGCTGCCGGCGTACGCGCCCTTCGACGGCACGTTCGCTTTTACCGGAGCGGGCTCCACGTCCACCGCCACCACGCCCTCGTCGTGGACCGCGCAGTCCAGCACCTGCCCGCCCTCGCGGACCTCCGTGACCTCGTAGCGCACGCCCTCCTCGAGGTTCAGACACTGCTCGCGGTACGGACACCCCTCGCAGGCCGACGACTCACCGCGGTACACGAACTCCGTGCCCGCCGCCGCGAGCCGCGACCCGAGCAGCGTGATTCCCATACTCCCGGCTTCGACGGCGACGCGGTTAAGTCACTCGCCAGACGGATTTGCGTGTCCGGACATCCGCTCGCCTCCGAGTGCGCGACGACTGCGGACGCTTCCTCGAAAGCCCCCTCGCGCTCGACTCGGTGGACTCGCTGTGCTCCTCGTCGTTCACTCCGCTCACTCCTGCGGTGCTTGCGTCGTCCGCCGTCGTCGACCACTCGGCCCCTTTCATTCCCACCCGCTACCGGTTGGTCAATTTGTCTGGGTGGGAATGAAAGGGGCCGTTCGCTGAACCCGGCCCCGGCGACGTAAGCACCGCAGGCCGGAGGCCGAGGAGCACAGCGAGCCGCGGCCGGTTCAGCGAACGGGGGCTTTCGAGGAGTCGGCGCCGGTGAGCCGGAGGGCGTCACCAGCACTGAATTCGTCTAGCCCGAACACATACCCGCCGTAGAGTCCAGGGCCTAGTCGTGATACTGGTGGTGTGTGGGCCGCCTGGGGCGGGGAAGACGACCGTCGCGCTGCAGCTGGAGCGGCGCTTGGAGGCGGACGGCTACGAGTTCCACGTGGTGCACACGGACGATTTGTCGACGCCGCGGTACGAGCGGTTGTTCGAGCGCGTGGCGGCGGCGCCGGAGTCGGACTGGCTGCTGGACGGGACGTTCTACAAGGCACAGTGGCAGCACGAAATCCGAGCGTTCCCGGACGTGCGGTTCGTGCTGGTGACCGCCGACCACGAGACGTGCGTGCGGCGGAACTACGAGCGGGACGGCATCAGCGAGCGCGCGGTGAAGACCATCTACGACGAGTTCGACTGGCCGGACGCGGACTTCGTCGTGGACACGGACATTCTGCGTCCCGAGAAAGCGGTCGACCTCGTGTACGAGCGCGTCGAGGACTGGCTGGCGGACGGAGCGGCGTCGACTGGGTCGGAGACCGGCTGACGGCGGCGGCTACTCGCCAGTGAGTTCGTCGAGTTCGTCGAGGTAGTGTTCGCGTGGAATCTGGTAGGCGCCGCGGTAGTCGACGTCGCCGGCGGCGAAGCGTTCGGCGAGGTCGCGGGCGCCGTCCTCGGCGGCTTCGCGCGTGTCGAAGCTGCCGTCGGCGTCCTTCACGCGGACTTCTGGTTCGAGGCGGAGGGAGACGAACCACCCGGAGGGGTCGGAGCCGGCGCGGCGCTTGCGCTGGCTGGGCGGACGCTGCGTAACGCGAATCGTGGGTATGCACTCCGCGGGGAAGTCCTGGCCGTCGAAGACGTCCGGCCGGTAGACGAGGATGGTCGTGCCCTCGTCGTCGTTCCACACCTGCCAGCCGTCGGCCAGCTCGCGCTCGCTCATGTCCGAGCATACGCGCCGACGCGCTAAGGGGTGGCGGTCTGGCGCGG
>JBDGQF010000158.1:0-2486 GCA_042219255.1 Halobacterium sp.
ATCGACCCGCGGCTGCGCGCTAGCTTCATGGCGGTGTCGCTCGCGATTGCGATACCGTCGGCGGTGAAGGTGTTCAACTGGATTACGACGATGTGGAACGGCAAACTCCGTCTGACCGCGCCGATGCTGTTCTGCATCGGGTTCGTGCAGAACTTCATCATCGGCGGCGTCACCGGCGTCTTCCTCGCCGCCATCCCCGTCGACCTCATCCTCCACGACACGTACTACGTCGTGGGGCACTTCCACTTCATCGTGTACGGCGCCATCGGGTTCGCGCTGTTCGCGGGCACCTACTACTGGTTCCCGATGTTCACCAAGCGCATGTACCAGAAGCGCCTCGCGCACCTCCACTTCTGGACGGCGCTCGTCGGTTCGAACCTGACGTTCCTCGCGATGCTGTGGCTGGGCTACGGCGGCATGCCGCGCCGGTACGCCACCTACCTCCCGCAGTTCGTGACCGCCCACCAGATTGCGACCGCGGGCGCGTTCCTCATGGGCGTCAGCACCCTGTTCTGGGTGTACAACATGGTCGTCTCCTGGAAGGAAGGGCCGCGCGTCCAGTCCGGCGACCCGTGGGGTCTGGACGAAACCGACCAGTTCACGAAGGACTGGGCGTGGTTCGACGCCCAGCGCGACTCGGACGTCCCCGCCGTCGCTGACGGCGGCGAGCCAGAGGACGACCCGCAGACAGCGGACTAGCGCCGCTCGCCAGTCTTCTCACGTTTCCCTGTTGCGCCGCGAAAACCAGTCGTCGGTCGTGCGCCGGTCTCAGGCGACGACGAGCACGAACCCTGTGAGGAACATCAGGAGGGCGATGCCGGCCAGCACCACGAACAGCAGTTCCTTGTCTTCCATGCCCGTGAGTTGGCGGCGACACCGCAAAAGGCTACCCACTCCGCCGCCTACCACGGCACGTGAGCGAACGCGAAACGCACGGGCGGCGGGTCGTCCTCTGGATGTACGTGACAGCGGTCGGCGTCGCCGGACTGTTCGGGTACGTGCTCGGCGCCATCGTGTACGGGAACGGCGGCCCGGACGGGCCGCTCGTCGAGGGCGCGTCGAACCCACAGTACGGCGAGTTCGGCCCGGTGACGTTCGTGCTGAACGGCCCGAACCTCGCGCTGTTCGGCGTGCTCGCCGTCGGCGTGAGCCTCGGCGTCGGCCTCCTGTTGATTCAGTACGTCTCCGCGCGCTCGGACGACCCGGCGACCCGCGCCCGCGAGTAGGTATTAGTGGCGGGGCGTCGTGTATCGACGTATGAAGGTCCGCGAAGCCACCGACAGCGACGTCGCCGGAATCCGCCGCGTGGCCGACGCGTCCCTGGAAGCCACGTACGCCGACCAGTTGGGCGAGGACATCGTCGCGGCCGCGGCCGACGAGTGGTACGCGCGCGGCCGCGTCGAGGAACGCCTCGCGGACGACGACGTCCGGTACGTCGTCGTCGTGGACGGCGACGAAGTCGTGGCGTTCTCGGAGAGCGAACTGGACGTGCGCCAGCCAGACGACGGCGCGCGCCCGGAGACGCCGGCGTCCCACGAGGGCGTCGCGGCCATCCAGTGGCTGCACGTCCACCCAGACCACCGCGGCCGCGGCCTGGGCGGCCGCCTGCTGGAGCGCACGGAGACGATGCTGTTCGAGACGGGCGCCAACCGCGTCGAGGGGCGCGTGCTCGCGGCGAACGAGGAGGGCAACGAGTTCTACCAGGCGCACGGCTACGCGCGGACCGGCCAGCGCGCGCTGGACATCGGCGGCGAGTCGTACACCGAACACCTCTACGTGAAGGCCCCGTCCGGCGAGACGCCGGAACTCACCCAGGAGTTCGAGGTCGAGGACGGCACGGTGTTCGTGGCGTACGACGAGCGCGAGCGCGGCTCGGAGGCGCCGTTCTACGCGACGTACCGGACGACCGACCGCGAGTCGCGGTACGGGTTCTACTGCGCGAACTGTGGGTCGCTTGCCACGACGATGGACACGATGGGGCGCGTGGAGTGCAACAACTGCGGGAACAGGCGGAAGGCGACGCGCTGGGACTCGGCGTACCTCTGAGCTGACTCGTTCCCCGTGGTGTCACGCGAACGCCTATTGACGGCTGGGAAGCCGTACTGGGGACACCCGCCCCGAAAATATCAGTTCGTAGTAACGAATTTGGTGGGGCGCGCCCAACCGACTCGTATGGCCCTCAGCGAGTACGTGGGACGGACGCCAGGAGCGGACTCCGACCGCACCGTCGAACACGTCACCCACCACCGGCGGTGGTCGCCCGAGCGCACGGTGTTCGGGTCGTGCCCGCAGTGCGACGGCGAGTTCGACCTCTCCGAGCGACACGTCCTCGTGACGCTCGGCAGCGACGCGGACGCGGAGGCCGACCGCCGGTACTTCTGCTCGGAGTCGTGTCTCGCCGACTGGATGGACGGCCCGGCCTAGTCCCCGCTGACTTTCGCCTGGATGTCCTCGACGACGCCGGGATTGCGCAGCGTCGAGGTGTC
>JBDGQF010000005.1:0-2451 GCA_042219255.1 Halobacterium sp.
TCGGTCGCCGTCGATTGCCGCTGCGGTAGCCACGCCCGCCGTGCTCCACGAGTCCGCCAGTCCGTCAGAAACCTCGTAGACGCGGACGCCGTGGCGCGCCGGGTCGCGCTCCCGGAAGTGCTGCGCGACCGGTAACGCGACCCGGTCGCCGTCCACTGCAATCTCGTGAGCGAACCCGCCGACGTCGCCGGTGAACGCGACCTCGCCGTCCGGCGTCACGCCCACTGCGGTGTGTTCGTTCGGGTGGCGCGCGTCCGTCTCGCGCCCGTCCTCCGGGTACGTGTTCCCAGTGACGAAGACGGCGCCCTCGCTGGTCGCGTGGACGTGGTTCGGGTACGCGTAGACGGTCTCGCTGCCGCGCTCGACCGGCCGGCCGAGGTCGACCGCCCACCGGACGCTGTCGTCGTCGAGCCAGTAGCCGCGGTAGTCGGCGTGACTCGTCGCGACGACGCCGTCCGGCGTGAGCGCGACGTCGCCGACGCGCCGGTCGCCGCCGCCCGGCGGATTCCACCGCCGGCGCTCTTCGCCGGACTCGGCGTCCAGCACTACGAGGCCGGCGTCCTGGTCGCCCGGACACCGGTTGAACGCGACGGCAACGCGGTCGCCGTCGGTCGCGAGACTGATTGGCGACGCGTCGCCGTCGAACTGCCACGCTACCGAGCCGTCGGCCGCGAACGCGTAGACGGTGCACCGGAACTCGCGGTCGCCGTCGTCGCCGCGCTCGTAGCGCCGCGCCGCGACGAACGCGCGCTCGCCGGTCTCGTCTATCTCCACGTCGGCGACGAACGGCAAGTAGAACCGCGTCTCCTGCTGTGGGTCGCCGACGTCGTCGGCAGTCCGGTACCGCCAGCGCACGTCGCCGGTCTCGGCGTCGTGGAACCGCACCTCGCCGTCCGCACCGCGTTCGCCGGCGAGGACGCCGTCCGCGAACTGCGCGAGCGCGACCACGCTCCCGCGGTCGTCGCCCTCGTTCCGCCAGACGGCTTCGAGGTCGTCGTCGAACGCGGCGACCGTGCCGTCCGCGAGGCCGACGACGGCGCGGTCGCCAGCGACGCAGACGCTCGACCGGCGCCCGAGCTGTCGCGAGCCGTTCGGCTGGACGTCGCCGAGGTCGACGGCGCTACTCGTCCGCTGGGAAGACATCGTGCAGGGAGTGGTGGGTCTCGCCGAGGTCGTCGAGGAACGCTACGCCGTGCTCGGCGATGCGCGCGAGCGACCGCTCGGCGTCCCTGACCGCGACGAGGCGGCCGCGCAAGTAGTCGTACTCTGGGTCGGTCTCGTCGGTGGCGGCGACCTCCTCTTCGAGGTCGACGAGCGCGGCGTCGAGGTGGCGCCGCAGGTCGGACAGCGAGTCCGCCTCCACCAGCCCCTCGATGGGGCCGTCGAGGTGTCCCTCGAGTTCCTTCTCGGCGTGTTCGCGGGCGCTCCGGTCGGATTCGCCGAGGACGTTCATCAGGCCGAGTCGCAGCGCTTCGAGTTCGTGGCAGGTCATAACAGCTGTGAGTCGAGGTCGGAGACGATGCGGTCGCGGTCGACGTGCGACGAGACGATGCTGTCGGCGTCCTCCGGGTCGACGCCCTGGTACCAGACGCCGTCCGGGTAGACGGCGACGTTCGGGCCGTCGCCGCACTGGCCGAGACACGACGTGCGGGTGACCCGGACGCTGCCGTCCTCGGCGTCCCTGGCTTCCTGTCGGAGGCGTTCGAGGACGGCGGGCGCGCCGTCCGCGGCGCACGTCTGGTTCGTGCAGACCGCGACGTGGCGGTCTGGCGCGTCGTGGGCGTGCGGGTCGTCGGCGACGTCCGAGCGGTCTGCGTGGGCTTCCTGGTGGTTGAGCGCGCGCAGCATCGCCTTCGCGCCGCCGACGTCCTCCTCGTAGCCGTCCAGTTCCACCTTGTACTTGCAGGTGTCACAGGACATCTCCACGCTGCCCGTCCTGGCTTCCTGCCAGCGGTCGGCGAGCACGTCCAGGAGCCGCGAGTCCGTGCCGAGCGGGTCGCCGCACGCGGCTTCGACGTAGGGGTAGTCGGCGTCGAACTCGTCGGTGCCGTCCCGGATTCGTCCCGTGAGGACGCCGTCGCCGAGCATGTACGGGACGACGACGACGGCGTCCGGGCGGTGTTTCGCGACGTCGTGGAGCGTGTCGTCTAGCGTCGGCTCCGTCACGCCGATGAACGTCGCTTCGACGCGCGAGAACTCGCGGCCCTCGTAGAGCAGGCGCGCGAGCTTGTGGACGTCGGCGTTCGCGTCCGGGTCGCTGGAACCGCGCGCGCACAGCACGACAGCCACGTCGTCCGTCTCGCGGTCGACGCCGAGGTCGGCCTCCACGCTCGCGGCGCGGTCGTCCAGCAGGTCGACGATGGCCGGGTGGACGCCGAGGTGCGAGCCGTTGTTGAACGCGACGTCCGGGTGGTCGCCGCGGGCGCGCTGGAGCGCCGCCGGCACGTCGTT
>JBDGQF010000438.1:0-2449 GCA_042219255.1 Halobacterium sp.
TCGCGGAGAATCGTGCGGTGGCAGCGCTTCTCGTCGGTGTTCTCGAAGCAGACGAGCGCGAGCGACTCGCCCGAACGGAGGCGCGCCGCCAGGTCGTCGACCGCCGCGCGCGCCGCGTCGGTCGCCAGGTGGTCGCGGTAGCGCGCCGCGAAGTCCACGTCGTCCCACGCCCGCCGGTTCGCTTCCGCGTCCCCGACGCCCCGCTCGGCGAGTTCGGACTCGCGCGCCTTCGCGTCGTCCAGCACGTCCTCCGGCGGCGCGACGGCGGGCACGTTCTCGTCGACGGCGCCCGAGAACCACCCGGTCGGCCGCCGCACGACGCCGACCAGCGTCGCGTCCGCCGGAATCTCGGCGGTGTCGTGCTGGAGCGCGGCGACGTACGTGTCCGAGAGGTCGCCGGTCACGCACCGCCACCTCCCGCCGCCGCAGCGTCCTCGCCTTCGCCCTCGCCCTCGGACGCCTCGGCGAGGTAGTCGGCCTGGACTGCGACGACTTCGGCGGAGTCCTCGCACTCGCTGTACCGCCGCAGCGGCTCCTCGTTCAGTTCGAGGAACGTGTGCCCCCACGTGAACTTCGAGAGAATCCGCTCGGCGTGCTCGCGCTCCCCCAGGATGACCAGTCCCGCAGCGAACGCCTCCACCGTGTTCAACTGGAACGGCTTGCCGTAGTTCACGGGGTTGGCGGCGACGAGGAACGGGAGCGCGCGGTGCTCGCCGACCATCTCGAACATCGCGCGCCCGGCGGTCTCCCACGAGCAGTCCAGCGCCACCAGGCGGCCGTGGTCGGCGTCCGCCGGCGACAGCGCCTGGTCGGCGTGCGGGTTCAGGACGACGCCGTACGGCGTCGCGCGCGAGGACTCGTGGAGGGCGGCCTCGTCGAAGCGCGCGAGCTTTCGCGCCGTGCACTTCTTCGGGTCGTCGTCGCCCTCGTACCGGACGTGCAGTTCCACACGCACAGTTGGGCGCCAGCGTGGAAAAACGCCCCGCCTGGGTCCCGCGACTTTTAGTCCGGGGGCGTCCTGGCTACGCGGTATGGACGCCGCCGCCCTCGCGCAGACGTACTACGACGCCATCGACGACGGCGACTACGGCGCGCTCCGCGAGGTGCTCGCGCCGGAGTTCGAGCACGTGCGGCCGGACGTGACGCTCTCGGGGCGCGAGGAGTTCGTGTCGTTCATGCGCGAGGGCCGCCCGCGGACGGACACGAGACACGTGGTCGACGCGGTGTACGACGGCCGGGACGGCGTCGCGGCGCGCGGGCGCGTGCTCGGGCCGGACGGCGAACTGTTCGCGTTCGTGGACGCCTTCGAGGTGGCCGACGGCCGCATCGTCTCGCTGACGACGTACGCCAACTCCGTGGACGACTCCGTCGACACGGAGTGAGTTACGCCCAGTTCTCCGCCGCGCTACGCCCAGCCTCGCTCCTCGAACCGCGGCCGTAGCTCCTGTTCGTAGAACTCGAAGAACGACTCCTGGTCGGGGCCTATCTGGTGGAAGTAGACGTGGTCGTAGCCCGCGTCGACGGCTTCCTCGACGGCCGCGACGTACGCGTCCGGGTCTGGGCCGGCGACGATTGACGCCGCGACGTCCTCCGGTTCCACCATCTCGCAGGCCTGCTCGAAGTGCGCCGTCGTCGGCAACTGGGAGGACAGCTCGCCCGGGAGCGCCGTGTTCGGCCACCACTCGTAGGCGGTCTGTATCGCGTCGTCCTCGTCCTCGGCGTAACACACCGACAACTGGGTGTACCGCGGGCCGTCGCCGCCCATGTCCTCCCACGTCTCGACGACGCCCTGCGGGCCGACCGACCAGAGGCCGTCGCCGTGGTCGGCGGCGAGCTGGGCGGCCGCCGGGCCGTACGCGGAGACGATGATTGGCGGGTCGTCCTCGGGGAGCGTGAACAGGCGCGCGTTCTGCACCGTGAAGTGGTCGCCGTGGTAGCTCTGCTGGGTGCCAGACCACAGCCGACGGATAATCTGGACGGCCTCCGCGAGCATCTCGCGGCGCACCGCGTGCTCGGGCCAGTGCTCGCCGACGACGTGCTCGTTCAGGAGCTCCCCCGTACCGAGCCCGAGGAAGAACCGGCCGTCAAACATCGACGCGACGGTCGCCGACGCCTGCGCGACGATGGCCGGATGGTACCGCATCGTCGGACACACCACGCCCACGCCCACGGGGATGTCGTCGGTGGCGTGCGCGACGCCGCCGAGCGTCGCCCACACGAACCCGCTCTCGCCCTGCCGGCTCACCCACGGGTGGAAGTGGTCGGAAATGGAGAGGAAGTCGAACGCCGCGTCCTCCGCCCGCGCGGCGTACCCCACGAGGTCGTTCGGCGCGTGCTCCTCGCTGGACAGCGTGTAGCCGATGTCGACCACTACGGACACCTCCGCGTCGCTGGTCGGAGCATGCCCGAGGCGTCGAACGGAGCCGAGAAAAGCCTACTCGCCGATTCG
>JBDGQF010000331.1:0-2446 GCA_042219255.1 Halobacterium sp.
TCTCCGGGACGCCGGACGGCTCCGGCGACCACGAACTCGCGCGCACCACTGAACTCCTGCCGGCGGACGTCCCCGACCAGTGGGGCGTCTACTGGCACTACGCCGCCGAGAACGCTGACATGAGCGCGCTCGGCGACGCATTGGAGAAGGTCGTGGCGCTCGCCGAGCGCCTGGAGTCGTCGCTCGCCGAGGAGCCACGGCCAGAGGAGACGGCGCCCCACAGAGTCGCGGCGCCCGAGCGCACGGTCTGGGCGTGGTTCGGGCGGGACTCCCGGTTCGCGCTCGACGACGCGCGCAGTCAGGTCACCGCGACGATGCCCGGCCACCACCGCGTGAAGGCCGGCAGCGAGGACGCAAGCACGGCCGTGGACTTCGCGGAGGCGCTCGGCGCCGCGCCCGAGGCGTTCCCGTTCGGCGCGGTCACCGACCAGTTCGGGCCGACGGAGGGCGACCTGGTCGCCATCGAGCACGGCAAACCGGACGGCCGCGTCATCACGCTCGGCCGCGGCGAAGTCACCGACCGCGACCGGGACGCCGGCCGCGTGACGGTGCGCCGCGAGATGACCGCGGGCGGCACGTACGACGAACTCGGCGTCGAACGCGAGCGCGGCGACGTCGCGACCACGCGGTTCACGGAGGGGAACTGGTGGTATCCCACCGTCTACGAGAGCGAGGACGGCACCGTCAAGGGCACGTACTTGAACGTCTGCACGCCCGTCGAAGTGTTCCCGGACTCGGTCAGGTACGTCGACCTGCACGTCGACGTCGTCAAGCACGCCGACGGCACTGTCGAACTCGTCGACGAGGACGAACTCGCGGACTGCCTGGACGCCGGCCACGTCACCGACGAACTCTGCGAGAAAGCGCTCTCGGTCGCCGAACGCGTGCGCAGCGCGGTCAGCGACGACGAATAAGCCGCCGGCGAACGGCCGCTAGAAGTGGCTGTCGGAGTTCGGACTCCCTTCGCCGCGGCCGCCGCGGCCGCCCTCGTTGCGGTCGACGCCCATGTAGCTCTCCGGCTGGTCGGCGCCCCAGCCGCCGCCGTCGCCGTCCGTGAACCGCACGACGACGTCGTCGACCTCGTCGAACTCCGCCGCGAGGTCGGTCTTGATGCGCTGGGCGGTGCGCGGACTGATGCCGCAGCCCGAACACGCGCCGCCGAGTTCCACGACGACTTCGCCGGCCTCCGGGTCGGCCTTCCGGACGGCGCTCGTGCCGCCGTGACTCCTGATAATCGGCATCTGCGCGATGAGCCACGTCTCGACGCGCTCGTGGAGGCTCCCCGCGCCCGCTGTCTCGCTCATACCTCGACGTTTGGGCCGGACGTATGATGTACCTTCGGTTCACCGAGGCCGGTCAGTCGAGGCGCCGTCGCGCGGCGAGCGCGGCCGCACTGACGCCCGAGAGCGCCGCCAGCACGCCGAACCCGGGCGCGCCACCGCCGGACTCGCCGCTGCGCTCCGTCGTCGTCGCCTCCGTGGTGGCCGCCGTCGTCGCTTCCGTCGTGTCTACCGTCGTCTCCGTCGCCGTGGTCGTGGTTCTGGTGGTCGTCTGCGTGGTCGACGGCTGCGTCGTGGTCGTGTTCTCGGGCACGAGCGACGGCGGGTCCGCCTGCTCGCCCGCCCTGTTCGGGAACGTGTACACGCCCACCGGATAGTCGTCGCCGCCCTGCATGCTGCTCGCGACGAACGCGTCCCCCGTCGCGTACCGCGCCGTCCAGAAACTCGTCTGGTCTGGCTGGCGCCACCACGCCAACTCCTCGGGGTTCGCCGGGTCGCTGACGTCGTGAATCTTCACGCCGCCCTGGTACCACGACGTGTACAGGCGGTCACCGCGGAACTCGAAGTTGTGCGACGTCGTCCACGTCCCCTGCCGGGTGCCGTCCGGCGTCGGCGGCGGCGCGATGAACGACACCTTCTCCGGGTTCTGCGGGTCGGAGATGTCCCAGACGTCGAGGCCGCCCTGGCCCGCGTCCCCGTCGCTCGTGTCCACGTCCCACGCCTCCGCGCCCGACGCCAGTATCGACGCGTCGTCGTTCACCGCGACGTAGTGCGAGTTCCCCGGGAGCCCCAGGCCCTCCCGTCCGACCTGCTCGACGTCCGTCAGGTCGGCGGCGTCGTAGTGCCCGAAGTGATTGACGTACGACGGATTCTTGGGGTCGCTGACGTCCACCAGCCACGTCCCCGCGTCCCAGTACGCGACGTACAGTACGTCCCCCTGCACGTACACGTCGTGGCACGTCCGCAAGTACCAGTGGACGTCCCGCCACGCGTCGTCGTAATCCACGTTCGACCACCGCGCGATTTCCTCGTTCGAATCCCCCGTGACGTCCACCAGCACGACCGGGTTCTTCGCCTGGTCGTTCGCCGTGAGGTACGCCACCCCGTCCTGCAAGTACGCGTTGTGAATCGGGTACGCCGTCTCGAAGAACCCCGTCTGCGTCGGA
>JBDGQF010000115.1:0-2439 GCA_042219255.1 Halobacterium sp.
TCGGGGACGTCGACGGTGCCGTCCTCGTTCTGGTAGTACTCGAGGATGGCGACCATCACGCGCGGAATCGCGAGCCCCGACCCGTTCAGGGTGTGGACGTATTCGGCGCTCTCGTGGCGCTCTGGCCGGTACTGGATGCCCGCGCGGCGCGCCTGGAAGTCCTCGAAGTTCGACACCGACGAGACTTCCAGCCAGCGACCGCCGACGTCCGGCCCCTCCGGCATGTCGTCGCCGGGCGCCCACACTTCGACGTCGTACTTCTTCGCTTGCGTGAACCCGAGGTCGCCCGTGCACATCTCGAGGATGCGGTACGGCAGGCCGAGTTCCTGGAGCACCGACTCCGCCTCGCCGACGAGGCCCTCGAAGCGGTCGTAGCTCTCCTCGGGTTCGACGAAGTTCACCATCTCCACTTTGTTGAACTGGTGGACGCGCACGATGCCGCGGGTCTCCGTGCCGTGTTCGCCGGCCTCGCGCCGGAAGTTCGGCGAGTACGCCTGCAACTTGTGTGGGAGGTCGTCGCTGAGCAGAATCTCGTCCCGGTACATGTTCGTCACCGGGACTTCCGCGGTCGGCAGCAGCCAGAGGTCGTCGTCGTCGTAGTCGGCGTCGTTCTCGCCGCCGATGCGGTAGGCGTCCTCCACGAACTTCGGGAACTGGCCGGTGCCCTCCATCGACTTCGAGTTCACCGGGATGGGCGGGAAGACGTCCTCGTAGCCCTGCTCGCGGTGGAGGTCGAGCATGAACTGCACGAGCGCGTGTTCGAGGCGCGCGCCCTCGCCCTTCGAGAAGTAGAAGCCGCCGCCGCTGACCTTCGCGCCGCGCTCGAAGTCCAGGATGTCGAGTTCCTCGCCGAGGTCGTAGTGGGGCACCACCTCGTCGGGGAGGTCGCGCAGGTCGTCGAACAGTTCGCGGCGGCGCTCGACGTTGTCCGACTCGTCCTCGCCCACGGGCACGTCCTCGTGGGGCACCATCGGCAGCGTCAGGAGTTTGCGCTCCAGTTGTGCTTCCAGTTCGTCCGCGCGCTCCTCGATGTCCTCGAGTTCCGCCTTCAGTTCCTGCGAGCGCTCGATTGCCTCCTGGGCTTCCTCCTCCTTGCCCTCCTGTTTGAGTTCGCCGATTTTCGAGGAGACCTGGTTGCGCTCGTGGCGGAGTTCGTCGCCGCGGGCCTTCAGGTCGCGCCACTCCTCGTCGATTTCGAGTATCCGGTCGAGGTCGGCGTCCACGCCCTTCTTCTCGAGGGCGTCCCGTACCTCGTCGGGGTGTTCGCGGACGTACTGTCTGCTCAGCATTTACCGGAGTTTGCGGTGGCCGCGGCAAGAACGTATCGCATCCACGGGACGGCGTCACAGCCCCGCGTTGCGGGCGCCGTCCCGCACCCAGAATTTATACACCGCCCTCCGTCCAATCGGGTGGTATGGTCTCCGTCCTGTTCGCCGCCGGCCTGCTCGCCGCCGGGTTCGTCGGCGTGAACATCGGCGGGTCGTCGACGGGCGTCGCGTGGGGGCCGGCGGTCGGCGCGCGCGTCTCCCGGAAGACGACCGCGGCGGCGCTGATGACGCTGTTCGTCTTCCTCGGCGGGTGGACGGTCGGCCGGAACGTCATCGCGACGCTCGGCGGCGACATCGTCGCGCGGTCGGCGTTCACCATCGAGGCGAGCATCGTCGTGCTGGCGTTCATCGGCCTCGGGATGGCCGTCGCGAACGTCTACGGCGTCCCCGTCTCCACGTCGATGACGGCCGTCGGCGCCATCGCCGGCCTCGGCCTCGCGACGGGGACGCTGGACTGGGCCGTGCTCGGCGAAATCGTCGTGTGGTGGCTGGTCGCGCCCGTCCTCGGGTTCTGGTGCGGCGGCGTCATCGGCCGGTACTTCTACCCGCACCTCGACCGCCTCGTCGCCATCAAGCAGTCCGACGGCCCGCTCGTGGAACTCGACCGCTCGGGCGTCCTGCCCGTGCCCGCGCTCGGCCCGGGGACGACGCCGCGCGAGTTCGTGAGCACCGCGCTCGTCGTCGTCATCGCGTGCTACATGTCGTTCAGCGCGGGCGCGAGCAACGTCGCGAACGCCGTCGCGCCCCTGGTCGGCGGCGGCCTGCTGGAACCCGGGCCGGCCGTCGTGCTCGCGACGCTCGCCATCGGCGTCGGCGCGTTCACCGTCGCGCGCCGCACGATGGAGTCCGTCGGGAACGGCCTCACCGAACTCCCCCTGCTCGCGGCGATGGTCGTGATGGTCGTCGCCGCGACGATTACGACGTTCGCGTCCTGGCTCGGCATCCCCATCAGTCTCGCGCTGTCCACCGTGATGACCATCGTCGGCCTCGGGTGGGGGCGCGCGACGCGGAGCGCGACCGCCGGCGAACTCTCGCGCGGCGAACTCGAGGGCGGCGTGTCCGTCGACGCCGTCGCGGTGGAGTCCGGCGACGACGTCCCGGAAATCGGCGA
>JBDGQF010000306.1:0-2435 GCA_042219255.1 Halobacterium sp.
AGAAGATGATTCGCGCCGCCTACCAGATGCAGGAGGAGGGCATCGCCGACCCCGTGCTCATCGGCGACCGCGACACCATCCACGGCATCGTCTCCGGGCTCGGCCTCGACTTCGACCCCGAAATCGTCGACCCGGACGAGGGCGGCCACGAGGAGTACGCCCAGCGCCTCTACGAACTCCGCCAGCGCAAGGGCATCACGCAGAGCGAGGCGAAGTCGCTCGTGAAACGCGACCCGAACTACCTCGGCGCGACGATGGTCGAAGCGGGGGACGCCGACGCGCTCCTCACCGGCCTCACGCACCACTACCCGTCGGCGCTGAAGCCGCCGCTGCAGGTCGTCGGCACCGCGCCGGACGCCGACTACGTCGCCGGCGTCTACATGCTGACGTTCAAGAACCGCGTCGTGTTCTGCGCTGACACCACCGTCAACCAGAACCCGGACGCCGACGTGCTCGCCGAAGTCGCCGAGCACACCGCCGACCTCGCGCGCCGGTTCAACGTCGACCCGCGCGTCGCGATGCTGTCGTACTCGAACTTCGGTAGCGTCGACAACGAGGGCACGCGCAAGCCCCGCGAGGCCGCCGAGATGCTGCGCACGGACGACGCCGTGGACTTCCCCGTCGACGGCGAGATGCAGGCCGACACCGCCGTCGTCGAGGACATCCTCGAGGGCACCTACGAGTTCAGCGACCTCGACGCGCCCGCGAACGTCCTCATCTTCCCGAACCTCGAAGCCGGGAACATCGGCTACAAACTCCTCCAGCGCCTCGGCGGCGCCGACGCCATCGGCCCGATGCTCGTCGGCATGGACGAACCCGTCCACGTCATCCAGCGCGGCGACGAAGTCAAAGACATCGTGAACCTCGCCGCAGTGGCAGTCGTCGACGCACAGCAGAACGGCGACTAGCGCGCGGTCTTTCTCCCTCCAGAGCGGGCGGTCTTTTTCCCTCCAGGTTTTTGCGGTGAGGGCGCTCACGTGCGCCCGAACCGGAAAAAGGTGGATTTCGAGGACATCGTGAACCTCGCCGCAGTGGCCGTCGTCGACGCACAACAGAACGGCGACTGAGTAGCTGACAGCCGTCCGCTGCGTCGCCGTCAGGCGGCGCCGGTCTCCGAGTCCGCGCTCGCGTTCTCCACGACGGTGCCGACGGTGCCGTCCAGCGTCACGTACTTGACGTCGCCGTTCTCCACGAACACGACTTCGAGGCTGGCGTCGCCCTGCCAGTCGAACCCGGCGACCGGAGCCTTCGGGTAGCCGCCGCCCGATGTGAGCGCCGTCTTCGTGCCCGTATCGTCCCAGAGCGCGACGTTCGCGCTGCCGTCGACGCCCGGGACTCTGGGCGTCGCGGTGCCGTCGAACTCGCGGGGGGCGCCGACGCCGATGCCCTCGTTCTGGCCGACGCCGCCAATCTGGGTGACGGCGTCGCCGTCGACGTAGTACAGGCCCTGCGAGGTGCCCGTGAACGCGAGGTCGGTGTCGCCGTCGCCGTTCAGGTCGGCGACGCCCGCGGCGGCGCTGGCGGCCTCCGAACTCCCGCCGACGAGCATCTGGGACGGCGAACTCCCAGGGGCGACGCGGTAGAGCGTGCTGCCGTCGGACTCGTTGACGTAGTAGACGCTCGTGGCGCCGCGCCACTCGCCGACGGCGAGCAGGGTCTTGTTCGTCTCGGCGCCGGTGGCGAGCGTCGTCGTCTCGCCGCTCTCGTCGACGAGTTTGAGCGTGCCCGAGGCCGTCACGTACGGAATCTCGACCCTGTCGTCGCCGTCGAAGTCCACTTGCTTCGGGCCGATGGCGGTCGCGTCGACGCCGTAGTCCGTTATCGTCCCGCTCGCGTCAACGGAGTGCAGGGAGTTGTCCGTCTGCGTGAACACGACGCCGGGCCGCGCGTCGTACACGGGCGGCGTCCGGAACGCGAACGTGTCGCGTGCGCCCGTCGGGTTGACGACGACGCGCGTGTCGGCGTAGGCGGGCAGCGAGACGTTCACGCGAATCCGGAGGAGTGTGTCGGGCCGCCACTCCTCGCTCTCGAGGACGGTGGTCGACATATCGCCCTGGTACGTGCCGTTCACGAGCACGGTGACGTCGCCGGGATTGGACGGCAGGGTCTCGGCGCCGACGTTCTTCACGTAGAGCGTGAGCGTGCCCGTGCCGTTGTCGTAGATGCTCTGCGGGCTGCCCGCGTCGCTGACGACCTGGATTTCGCTGGCGAGGTCGTCGGCCTGCTGTCTCGTGCTGTCCGTGATTGCGCCGCTCAGCCGGGTCGCGCCTTCCGTAATCGTGCCGCCGGCCACGGCCGCGACGATAATCGCGGCGATGAACAACACAAGGTGCGAGGAGGAGACAGACGCCATCTACCGACCGCCCACGTCCATGCGACTGGCTCCGGCGGCCGCCGAATTGTACGTTGTGGCCAACTGATAGGGTTCGAATACA
>JBDGQF010000265.1:0-2434 GCA_042219255.1 Halobacterium sp.
TCCGGGCGCGGGCGAGCGACCGCGCGTCGAGCGCCGCCGCGGCGAGCAGGACGGCGCTGAGGCGCGCCGGCACCCACATCACCGCGTCGTCGAGGCGCGCGCTCGCGGTGCCGACGCGCTTGTCGCGGTAACCGAGCATCGAATCGAGCGTGTTCACGCCCTTCACCCACGCCGCCGCGGCGGCGGCGACCGGCAGCGAGACGACGCTCCCCAGCGCGAACGCGGCCAGCGGCGCGACGATGCCGTCAGCGAGGTTCTCCGCGGCGCTCTCGACCGCCGCGCTCCGCACCTCGCCCGCGGAGAGGTCGCTGGCGTCCCGGCCGGCCAGCGACTTGAGGCGTTCGCGGGCGGCGTCGAGGTCGTCGCCGGTCGCTGCCACCACGGCGCGCGCTTCCCCGAGGAGCATTCGCAGACTGGTGGTGGTGAACAGGGCGACGCCCGCGACGACGGCACCGGTGAGGGGGTCGACGAGCGCCGCGGCGAGCACGAGTCCACCGCCGACAGCGGCGGCGAAAACCGGTAGCACGACGGCGACTGAGACGCCGACGGCGTGCGGGTGCGACCACTCGCGGTCGAATGGTGCGACCATCTTGCCCAACCAGGCGACAGGATGAATTCGGGTCGGCGGTTCGGCAACGGCGGCTTCGAGAACGAACGCGAGCGCGACCGCAGCGGGCGCCGCGACGGTCACGCTACCGCCCCCAGCACGTCCGGCACGTCCACCAGCGGCGTGTCCGCCACGAGTACTGCGCGGCCGCCGACGGCTTCCACGCCGCCGTCCGTCCGCGGGTCGTCACCGACGTGGACGAGTTCGTTCAGTTCCGCGTCGAGGGCGTCCGCGACGGCCTCGAACGCGCGCTCGTCGGGTTTCCGCCAGCCGCAGTCCACACTCGTCTCGACGGCGTCGAACTCGCCGGCGAGGGCTGCGCGGTCGAGCGCGCGCTCGACGAGTCCCGGCACGCTACAGTTCGAGAGCACGGCGACCCGGCCGGCTTCGCGTGCGGCCTCGATTGCCGCCAGCGCGCCGTCGCGGCGCCGGACTGGCTGGTCGAACGCCGCGAGCGTCGCCTCTCGGACGACCTCGGTGGGCGCGCCGACGCCACGGCTGGCGAGCGCGTCCCGGACGTGACTGGAGAGCGCGCGCTCCGCGCCCGCAGGGACGTCCGCGTGCGGTTCGCGGTACGCCGCCGTCCAGTCGTCGGGCACGGTGACGCCCCTGGCGTCGAGCGCGGCAGCAACCGCCTCCGCCGGGTCGCTGGGGCGCGAGGCGTCCACGAGCGTCCCGAACAGGTCGAACGACGTTGGCACTGTGCTTTACTTACTGCAAGCAGACTTGAATCGGTCGGTCAGGCACTACACTGGGAGGTCGAGCGCGGCGAGGTCGACGTGCTCGCGCACCAGGTCGGCGGCCGCGTCGTACGGCGACTGGCGGCTCCCATCGACTGCCGGGCGCTCGCGGCCGGCGTGCGCGTAGACGGCGTCGACGAACCCCTCGCGCGCAGTCTCGTTCTCGAAGAGGCCGTGGAGGTACGTGCCGAGCACGCCGTCCGCGACGGCGCTCGTCGGCCCCACTGGGTTCGCGACGTCCGCCGGGACGTCCGTCCGCCCCATGTGAATCTCGTAGCCGGACACCTCGCCCGAGGCGCCCGCGAGCGCCGCGCAGGCGTCGAGGCGGCGGTCGACGGCCTCGACGCGCTTGTCCTCGCGGAACTCGGTCTCCACTGGGAGCAGTCCGAAGCCGCCGACGACGTCGACGTCGTCCGTGGACTCGATGCCGGCCGCGGTGACGCGCTCGCCGAGCAGCTGGTAGCCGCCACAGAGACCGACCACGAGTCCTTCGAAGTCCGCTAGTTCGGCGCCGAACCCTGCCGCGCGCAGGTCGCGGAGGTCGTCGACGGTGTTCTTGGTTCCCGGGAGGACGACGCCGTCAGCGCCGTCCAGCGAGCCGTCCGGCGGGACGTACGCGACGCGGACGCCGGGGACGCGCGCGAGCGGTTCGAGGTCGGTGAAATTCGAGATGCGCGGCAGTCGCGCCACTGCGACCTTGACCGCGCGTTCGTCCTGTACGCCGTCGTCGGCGCCGAGGACAGTCTGCTGGTCGGTGTCCGGGAGCGAGACGCTGTCCTCCTCCGGGAGTCCAGGGTCGTCGTACGGCAGCACGCCCAGAATGGGGACGCCCGTACGTTCCTCGATTTCCGCGATGCCGGCATCGAGGAGACTGGGGTCGCCGCGGAACTTCGTGACGACGGCGCCGACGACGCGCTCGCGGACGTCCCCGGGGAGGAGTTCGAGCGTGCCGTAGAGGCTGGCGAACGCGCCGCCGTGCTCGATGTCCACGACGAGCAGGACGTCGGCGTCCGCGGCGCGCGCTGTCTCCAGGTTCGCGAGGTCGCGGTCGTGGAGGTTGATTTCCGCGATGCTGCCGGCGCCCTCG
>JBDGQF010000164.1:0-1785 GCA_042219255.1 Halobacterium sp.
GACTCAGTACGGCTACTGTGGCCGCCGGACGAGTACTGTGCGACCATACCCCGTACGTTAAAGAGGGGTGCGACGAACGTTCAAACTAACGCCACTTCGAAAAATGTTTGACGTGTCTCGGGAGGAGATAACCGGCGGCCCGCTGTCGCGCGCGCTCTTCTACGTGGCGGCCCCGCTGGTCGTCCAGCAGTACGTCATCGTCCTCCAGCAGGTCGTCGACGCGTTCTGGCTCGGCCGCGTCAGCGAGGAAGCTGTCGCCGCAGTCGGCCTCGTCGCGCCCGTCCTCGGCCTCCTCACGCTCGGCAACCACGTCGCGCTCACCGGCAGCCAGGTCCTGGTCGCCCAGCACGCCGGCGCCGAAGAAGACGGCGCCGCGCGCCGCGCCGCCTTCCACGCCGTCGTCGTCGCGCTCGCGTTCAACCTCGTCGCGCTCGCCCTCGCGTACGCGTTCGCAGCGGACGCCCTCGCACTGTTCGACCCCGGTGAGACCGTCGTCCGACTCGGCGCGCTCTACCTCGTCGTCGTCCTCGCCGGTATGCTCTTCGGCGGCATGAGCGACGCCATCGAAGGCGCGTTCATCGGCTGGGGGGACTCGCGCGCCGCGCTCGTCATCAACGTCGCCGCCGTCGCCGTCAACGTCGCCCTCGACCCCTTCCTCGTCGTCGGCTGGGGCATCCAGGGGTTCACCGGCTACGGCGTCCTCGGCGCCGCGCTCGGCACCGCCTCCGGCTACGTCGTCGGGTTCGCGATGGCCGTCGCGCTCGCCACCACCGAATTCACCGGCTTCACGTACACGCGCGACGCCCTCAAACTCCGCCTCTCCTCCCTGCGGGACGTCCTCGAAATCGGCGTCCCGAAAGCCGGACAGGAAGGCGGCCGCCAGACCGCGCGCCTCCTCATGGTCGCCATCGTCTCCGGCGTCGGCGGCAGCGCCGGCCTCGCCGCCTACACCGTCGGCATGCGCATCTCCACGCTCGCGTTCGTCCCCGCCATCGCCGTCGGCGGCGCCGTCGCCAGCGTCGTCGGCCAGAACGTCGGCGCCGACAAACCCGCGCGCGCCACCCGCGCGACCTGGCTCGCAGCAGGCGCGACCACCATCGGCCTCACGGTCATCGGCGTCGTCCAGTTCGCCATCCCCGGCCTCATCGCCGACGTCTTCGCGCCACAACTCGACGGCGACGCCCTCACGTACACCATCGCGTACCTCCAGATTCTCGCCGTCGGCTACTGGACGTTCGGCCTCATCTACCCCGTCCAGGGCGGCTTCAACGGCGCCGGCCGCACCGACGTCTCCATGGTCACCACGATGCTCCAGTACTGGTGCGTCCGCCTCCCCATCGCCGCCGTCGGCGCCTACGCCGTCGTCGTCACCGTCCCCGTCTACGCCGCCTTCTGGGCGATTACGCTCTCGAACGTCGCCGGCGCACTCGGCGTCGCCGCCTACTTCCACTACTCCACCGACCGCGGCCTCCTCGAACGCGCCGCCGCCACAGCAAGCACCGACGGCGACGCCGCCGACGCCGCCGAAGCCGACGCCGCAAGCTGAAGACTCTCGCTCCTTCCGACTCCACGCTGCTCGCGGGTCGCGGTGCTCCCCGCTCGCGTATTCCGCGGTTCTCGCTCACTGCGTTCGCTCCGAACCGCGCACTCCTTCCGACTCCACGCTGCTCACGGCTCACTCCGTTCGCCGCTCGCCATCCCGTGGGTCTCAGTCGCTCGCTGCGCTCTGCGCTCGCGGGTCGCGGTGCTCCCCGCTCGCGTATTCCGCGGTTCTCGCTCACTGCG
>JBDGQF010000164.1:1885-2430 GCA_042219255.1 Halobacterium sp.
GGCTCACTCCGTTCGCCGCTCGCCATCCCGTGGGTCTCAGTCGCTCGCTGCGCTCGCTCCTTCCGACCCACGCTCCTAAGGAAACGCCTATCCGCCCCCCTCCCTTCCCCAACTGGTGATGGAAGTCGCCGAGGTCGTCCCAGAGTTCGCCGAGGCGTTCCCCTTCGAGGAGTTCAACGACATGCAGCGCGAGGCGGTGCCGGCGCTCGTGGACTCCGACGCGAACGTGGTCGCGTCCGCGCCCACGGGCAGCGGGAAGACCGCGCTCGCGGAACTCGCTATCTGCCAGACGCTCGACGAGGGCGGCACCGCGCTGTTCGTCGCGCCGCTGCGCGCACTCACCAACGAGAAGGAAGCGGAGTGGGAGCGCTTCGAAGACCTCGGCTACTCGGTGTACGTCGTCACGGGCGAACGCGACCTGAACCCGCGGCGAGCCGAGCGCGCGGACGTCCTCGTGATGACGCCGGAGAAAGCCGACTCCGCGACCCGGAAGCACGACTCGCCGCGGTACTCGTTCGTCACGGACGTCGACTGCGTCGTCATCG
>JBDGQF010000299.1:0-2425 GCA_042219255.1 Halobacterium sp.
GGACGGGAACCTTTAACATCGCGCCACTGCTGCGCTGAGGTATGCGCGTCGAGCTCGCGGTAGTACGTGTGTAAATCACCTTCTGGCTCTCAGCGACGCGACCCGGACACACAGGCGCGCGACCGCGGCCGACGACCGATTCAGCCATGACGGACATACCGGACAGCTACGACCCCGACCGAATCGAATCCCACTGGCAGCAGGAGTGGCAGGACAGCGACGTCTACGAGTTCGACCCCAGCGACTCGGACACCCAGTACGTCATCGACACGCCGCCGCCGTACCCCTCCGGGAACCTCCACCTCGGGCACGGCCTCGGCTGGTCGTACATCGACTTCGTCGCGCGGTTCCACCGCCTCCAGGGCGACGCCGTCCTGTTCCCCCAGGGCTGGGACTGCCACGGCCTCCCGACCGAGGTCAAAGTCGAGGAAGTCAACGACATCCACCGCACGGACGTCTCCAACGAGGAGTTCCGGGAGATGTGCGTCGAGTGGACGAACGCCCGCATCGAGGAGATGAAGTCCACCATGCAGGAACTCGGCTTCTCCCAGGACTGGAGCGCCGAGTACCGCACGATGGACCCCGAGTACTGGGGGCAGACCCAGGAGTCGTTCGTCGAGATGGCCGACGACGACATGGTCTACCGCGACGAACACCCCGTGAACTGGTGTCCGCGCTGCCAGACCGCCATCGCGGACGCCGAAGTCGAGAACGTCGACCAGTCCGGGACGCTGTACTACGTCACGTTCGACGGCGTCGGCAACGACGACATCGAAATCGCGACGACGCGCCCGGAACTGCTCGCGGCGTGCAGCGGCATGGCCGTCGACCCGGACGACGAGCGCTACGAGGGCCGCGTCGGCGACACGTTCGAAGTCCCGCTGTTCGGCCAGGAGGTCGAACTCGTCGCCGACGACGACGTCGACCCGGAGTTCGGGACTGGCGCCGTCATGATTTGTACGTTCGGCGACAAGCAGGACGTCGACTGGTGGGCGGAGTACGACCTCGAACTCCGGCCGGTGTTCACGGAGGACGGCCACCTCAACGAGAACGCCGGCGAGTTCGAGGGGCTGACCATCGACGAGGCCAAGGGAGAAATCGCCGACGCGCTCGACGACGAGGGCTACCTGAACGACAGCGAACCCACCGAGCAGAGCGTCGGCGCGTGCTGGCGCTGTGACACGCCCATCGAGATTCTCTCGAAGGAGCAGTGGTTCGTCGAGGTCGACCAGGAACTCATCCTGGAGAAGGCGGAGGACGTCGATTGGATTCCCGAGCACATGCACGACCGTCTGGTCGACTGGACGGAGAGCATGGAGTGGGACTGGGTCATCTCCCGGCAGCGCGTGTTCGCCACCCCAATCCCGGCCTGGGAGTGCAACGACTGCGGGCACTGGCACATCGCGGACGCCGCCGAGACGCCCGTCGACCCGAACGAGGAAGACCCTGCCGTGGGCGCGTGTCCGGAGTGCGGGAGCCACGACTGGACGGGCGAGACGGACGTCATGGACACGTGGATGGACTCCTCCATCACGCCGCTGCACATCTCCGGGTGGCCCCAGGACATCGACCTCGACGACTTCGAGTCGGTCGACCTGCGGCCGCAGGGCCACGACATCATCCGGACGTGGGCGTTCTACACGCTCCTCCGCACGGGCGCGCTCACCGACGAGAAGCCGTGGGACGACTTGCTCGTCAACGGCATGGTGTTCGGCCCGGACGGCAACAAGATGTCCAAGAGCCGCGGGAACGTGGTGCAGCCGGACGAGGCCGTCGAGGAGTACTCCGCCGACGCCGTCCGGCAGGCGCTCGCGCTCGCCGGCCAGCCGGGCAGCGACGTCCAGTTCCAGTGGAAGGAAGTGAAGTCCGCGTCCCGGTTCCTCACGAAACTCTGGAACATCGTGAAGTTCGCGGGCAGCCACTTCGACGAGGACACGCCGGACATCGCCGACCCCGCGTACCGTGACGCCGACCGCTGGCTGCTCTCGGAACTGACGCGCGTCGCCGACGAGGTCGAAGCCGAGATGGAGGACTACCGGTTCGACGCCGCGCTGCGCCGCCTCCGCGAGTTCGCGTGGGAAGACCTCGCCGACGACTACGTCGAACTCGTGAAGGGACGGCTGTACAACGGCCGGCCGGGCGAGCGGGCCGCCGCCGAGAAGACGCTGTACACGGCCGTCACGTCCGTCGTCCGGATGCTGTCCGTGTTCAGCCCGCACGCCACGGAGGAAATCTGGAGCCACCTCCCCGGCACCGAGGGCAGCGTCCACAACGCCGCGTGGCCGGACGTCGACATGCTCGACGAAGACGCGGAGGTCGCCGGCCAACACATCGCGGAGACGGCGAGCGCGGTACGCGCGTGGAAGTCCGAGAACCACATGCCGCTGAACGAAGACCTCGACCGCGTCGAACTCTACTTCGAACC
>JBDGQF010000165.1:0-1116 GCA_042219255.1 Halobacterium sp.
CGCCGCCCGCTACTCGCTCGGCGCAGCTCCGCCGCTTTGCTGGTCGGTGCCACTCGTCGCTCTGACCAAGCCCCGCTGGGGGCGCTGGCGTTTCGTACAGCGTCACTCGGTTGACCGACCAGCGAGTGGCCTATCCCGCCGTTGTTCGACGACGCTGCATCACACTCCTCCAGGCGTGGCGTGGGACAGTTCGCGACAGCTACGGGGCGGCAATCGACGCGGCCTGCGAGGCTTCGATGAACAGCTACGGGTGCAGGATGCTCAGTCGAGGTCCCAGCGGCTTTCGGCGACCGTGGGCCGCGACCCAGCCGCTGTCGTACCGCTTCTGACGTCAATCTCCGCTGATTCTGCCACTCTACATCCGAGAAGCCGTGTTTCGGCACTTGCCGGAGGGGTAGGTAACACCCCTACCGAACGACGATAAACTCCATACCGCGATATAGAAATACTGGATGGCGGTCAGTGTCACACACAGGGAAACGGCTTTCCCAGCGCGCCTACCGACGAAAATCCGAGTTCTCTCTGACAGAGTCGTTCGACGCAGGTTCGAAGACTGCTAGTCCGGGACTCGAACGGCGTGCCGCCTCACAAACACTCTTGGCGTCCGCCGCCAGTCTTTCCGTGTCTGATGTCCGAAACGCCGCCCGTCTTCGACGGCCACAACGACGCCGTGCTCGCGGTCTACCGCGGCGAAGCGACAGTCGCCGACCTGCGGGACGGCCGCGAAGACGGTCACCTGGACGTGCCGCGCGCGAGAGCGGGCGGACTCGCTGGCGGCATCTTCGCGGTGTTCGTCCCCTCCGAGCCACAGTTCGCGCCGGACGCCGACGGCAACCGCGTGGAGACCAGCGACGGCTACCGGATTCGGTCGCCGCCGCCGCTCGCGCCGTCGTTCGCCGCCGGCGCGGCCGACGAGATGCTAGCCGCACTCGACGAACTCGTCGAAAGCGACGGTGTCCGGCGCATCGAGACCACGGCTGACCTGCGGGCGTGCATCGAGGGCGGGGACTTCGGCGTCGTCGTCCACTTCGAGGGCGCCGAGCCGATACGGCCGTCGCTGTCGAACTTCGACGCGTACTACGACCGCGGCCTGCGGTCGCTGGGGTTGACGTGGAG
>JBDGQF010000165.1:1216-2409 GCA_042219255.1 Halobacterium sp.
GCCACGTCGACCACATGGTCGACCGGATGGGCGTCGACCACGTCGCGCTCGGGTCGGACTTCGACGGCGCCACGATTCCGGACTCGGTTGGGGACGCCACCGGCGTCCCCGACGTCTTCGACGCGCTCCGGGACGCCGGCTACGCGGAGCGCGACCTGGAGAAAATCGCCCACGAGAACTGGCTGCGCGTCTGCGACGCCGTCTGGGAGTAGGAGGCGGTCGAGATGTCGTTGCTACGATAGCTGTTCGCGGACGCGCTCTGCGGCCTCGTCGAGGAACGCGCGCTCCTCGCCCTTCGGGACTGTCGCGCCCGCCGCGACGACGTGGCCGCCGCCGTCGCCGCCGACGGCCTGCGACGCCTCCTGCATCACGACGGAGAGGTCGAGGCCCTGGTCGACGAGCCGCGAGGTGGCGCGCGCGGACACCTTCACTTCGTCGTCGTTCTTGTTCCCGAACCCGACGATTGGGCGGTCGCTCTCGGTGGCGTCGCTGCCGAGCGCCATCCCGGCGACGATGCCGACGATGGTCTCGCGGATGCGGTCTTCGGCGTGGAACCACTGGACGTCGTCCTCGACGTTGACGCCCTCCGACTGCACCCAGTTCAGGCCCTCGGAGAGGTTGCGGCGGTGTTCGCGGAGGAGTTCGCGCGCGGCGTCCAGGGGGGCGCCGCGCTCGCCGAGGCAGACCGCGAGGCCGACGTCCGCGCGCTCGTAGCGCGCCGTCGCGTTCAGTAGCGTGGAGAACTCGCTTGCGTCCCGGAGTTCGGTGCCGGGTTCCTCGCGGGCGAGCGTGTACGTCGTCCCGACGAGGTCGGTGAGGTCGTCGCTGGCGACGCCGTGCCGGACGGCGCGCTTGACGAGCGCGCTAACGACCGTCTGGCGTTCGTCGTGGCTGAGACTCGCCCACGTCCGCCAGTCGCCGCCGTCATGCAGGTCGACGTCGAGACCGTCGAGGAACCGCACGGCGCCGTTCTCGTCGTTCGTGATGCCGGGGACGTACACTTCGCTGGCGTACTCCAGGAGTTTCGGGAGCGGCCGGGTCTGCGTGCCGTACAGCGCGAGGTCTTTCGCGGTGTCGAGCACGCCGGCCTCCACGCCCTCCGCGGCGATTGCGGTGTTCGCGCCGACGAGTTCGCCGTTGACGGTCTGGCGGTCGCCGACCGCGCCGACGACGGCGAGCGCCGCGAGGTCGGT
>JBDGQF010000300.1:0-2387 GCA_042219255.1 Halobacterium sp.
CCGCTGGGCGTGCGCGGGAGCGCCATCCGGTAGCCGTCGTAGAACGGGAACGGCACGCTCGGCGCCGCGTACTCGCGTTCGTCGGCGTCGTAGTCCGAGCGCGGGTACGCCACCGGCATGTCGCCGCCGCGCGCCGTCCAGCGGTCGCGCCACGTCGACACCGTGTACGTCACGCCGTTGACCGTGGGGAGGTAGGAGTCCGTGAACGCCGCGACGGTCGGCAGGTCGTCGGTCACGTTACGCCCCCGTGTCGGCCGCCGCGTTGGCTGCGTCGCCGTCCAGTAGGTCGCGGTAGATGCCTTCGAGTTCGTCGCCGACGCGGTCGAGGCTGTGCGATTCGGCGGTCTCCCGCGCGTTCTCGCCGAGGCGCTCCCGGAGGTCGGGGTCGTCGGCGAGGCGCTGGAGGGCCTCCCGGAACTCGTCGAACGTCGAGCACATGAGGCAGTCCTCGCCGTCCGTGAAGAACTCCCGGAACACGTCGATGTCCCGGAGGACGACCGGTTTCCCGCACGCCATCGCCTCCAGGACGGCGATGCCCTGGTTCTCGACTTTCGCGGGGAACAGGTAGACGTCGCCCGCGCCGAACGCCGCGCGCTTGTCCTCCATGTAGCCCGTGAACGTCACGTTCGCCGGCGGATTGTTCACCCAGCGCTTCGTCGCCTTGCCGGCCTGCGGGCCCTCGTCGTAGGGCCCGAACCACGCGAAGTCGTAGTCGGTGGCTTTCGCGAGTTCGCAGAACATCGTGAGGCCCTTGCGCTCGAACACTTCGCCGACGGCGTACACGACCATGCCGTCGAGGTCGAAGCGCTCGCGCGTCTGCTCGCGGAACTGCTCGTAGCCCTGCATGCTCTCGACGTCCACGCCGTTGGAAATCTGGCGGATGGGCGCGTCCACGGGGTAGGACTGGAGGACGCCCTTCGTGTAGTCGCTCGGACACAGCACGAGGTCGGCCTGCGAGTAGAACCACCGCAGGTAGGGTTCCAGCGCCGGCGCTAGTTTCGTCGACCCGCGGAACGACTCCGCGAAGTCCTCGCGAGTCACGTGGGCGTGCAGGACGAGTGGGATGTCGTTCCGTCTGGCGTGGCGCGCGACCGCGACGCTCCCCGGGCCGACGAGGTTGCAGTGCGCGAGGTCGTAGTCCGCGAAGTACCCCTCGCCCGCGAACAGCGTCCCCAGCGACTGCACTGGGTTGCCGGCGCGCCACGGCGACTCCACCACCTCGACCGGCGTCCGCGCGAGGGCTTTCCGCTGCTGGCGGGTCGCGGTGACCATCCCCCCACGGACTCTGTCCTCGAACTCGAGGTAGTTCAACGCCCGCATTACCGGTGGCAAACCGACCGCGGCCGATAACCCTACCGGAACTGTCTTCGGTGCCCGCCACCCAGGCGTCCGTATGCGCATCGCGGCGGAACGAATCGAACGCCTCCACGACCTCGCGCGCGCCGCCGCCCGCGAGGGCGACGACGACCGCGCCCGCGAGTACGTCCGCCTCGCGCGCCGCCTCGCGGAACGCAACCGCCTCGAACTCCCCCGGGAGTTCCGGCGGTTCACGTGCGACGCCTGCGACGCCTACCTGATTCCCGGGCGGAACGCGCGCGTCCGCACCCAGGACGGCCACGTCGTCGTCACCTGCGAGTGCGGCAACCAGTCACGGTACCCCTACGAGTAGCGGAAAACGCGGGCACGCCGCCGGGAGTCCGCGTGCGTCGCCAATGCAACAACTTTCAATGCGCGCCGGACTCATGTACGGGTAGGAATGTCCGAGGACTTAGCGAAGCAAGCCCACGAGGCCGACGTCACCGTCTGGGTCGGGAAGGCGGGCGTCGACGCCGTCGCCGACGAACTGTCCGACCAGCTAGACGACCGGGACGTGGTGAAGGTGAAGTTCCTGCGGTCGGCGCGCGGCGACGGGTCGACGGAGGAACTCGCAGACGAACTCGCCGACCTCGCGGGCGCGACGGTCGTCGAGACGCGCGGCAACACGGCGGTGTACAAGTGATGTCGGGGGGGCTGTCGGCGACGGTCTTGCAGGTCGACCCGCTCCCGGTGCTGGAGGACGTCGTGCCCCAGTACGCGGGCGCCATCACGCAGTTCGTCTACTTCCTGGTGGCGTTCACCGCGGTCTACCTCGTCGGGAAGGTGGTGGTGCGGCCGCTGTTCGACCGCGCGCTCCGCCGCCGCGACCTCGACGCGCACGCCCGCAAGCCGCTGAAGAAACTCGTCTCCTTCGCCGTCTTCTTCGTCGGCGTCTCGGTGGCGTTCGGGTTCGCGGGCTACGGGAACTTCCTGACGAGTCTCGCGACCATCGCCGCCGCGGCGACGCTCGCCATCGGCTTCGCGATGCAGGACGTCATCAAGAACTTCGTCGCGGGCGTGTTCATCTACAC
>JBDGQF010000061.1:0-2381 GCA_042219255.1 Halobacterium sp.
GTCGACGTAGAGAACCTCTCGGCGGAATCGGGGCTTGCGGCGTCCCGATTCCAGGGACTCCTCGGTGTGAGTGGCTCCGACTCGGGCTTTTCGCTCGCGGGAACCACGCCGCCTGCGTCGGAGGGCAACGTCGTCAAGCTCAACGCAGCACTACTAGACGAACCGGCAGCACTCGAAGGGACGCTGGCGCACGAATTCGTTCACGTCATCCAGACGCGGACGTGGGCCTACCGGAGCGTGGAAGAACAACTCGGCCCGACCCCTTCCAGAGACGCCTTCCTCGTTTACACGTCGGTACTCGAAGGGAGTGCGGAATACGTCGAACGCCTGTATGAGCGCCAGTACGTCGACGCCAATCGTAGCTCAGTCGAACGTTGGTACCTCGAAGAGACGACGGTCGCAAAGCAGTTCGTCGCCCGATACTACTTCGGAATGCGGTACGTGAACGCGACTGTCGCCGGCCCTGCCGAACTCGATACAGTCTACGAGGACCCACCGAGAACGACGGAAGAACTGATTCACCGCCTCGAACCGGGGTCTGAGCCACCGGCACCCCTCTCCGTGTCCGTCGAAGCGCAGCGAAACACGACCAGACGGGGGCCGTTCGGCGAACTGTACGTCCGCACGCTGTTCGGGACGGCGCTCGACGAACCCGCGGCCGCTGACCTCGCGGACGGCTGGGGGAACGACACTCGCGTCCGGTTCGGGAGCGGCAACGAGAGCGACTACGCGTGGGTGCTGCGGTGGGACGACGCGGCAAACGCCACCGAGTTCGAGCGCGGAGTGGAGTCCTACCTCGATGCTCGCGACCCGCAGGGGACTGTCCGCGTCGAGCGCGTCGCTCCCGAGACCACCGTGCTGTTCGTCGGGGACGAGTCGTTCGTGAACAACGCGACGGCCAGCGGCGGTAACGCCACGGTGACGGTCGCAGCCTGACGAAGGGTAGTCCGTTTCCACGTGGAGAAGGGACGCCGGTCTCACGTCACAGTAGATAAATTTACGTGCTGTGAGTATATTGCCTAACCCGGAATGTCCAGAAAAAGACAACTCGCGACGTTCCTGACGGTGCTCGTCGTAGTTACGACTGCGTTCGCCGGCACTGGTGGGGCCGACCCAGGCGAGGTCTCGCCGGACGACTGCGTCACCGCTCCCTCTAGCGGCACCGCGGCGGTGACGCCCGACTCGGGGTGCGGGAGTTCACCAGGTGACTCACCGGGCGGTGGGGGTAGCATCGGATACCCGGGCACGCCCTGCAGCATGCTGCCGGACTGTGATGCGACCGACCTCTAGAACCGCCCACCGTTCAAGTTCCGGCACAGTCGGCAGGAAGCTGCCGTGCGGTGAACGACTGGACGGGGGCTCGGTTCAGAAGAGCGCGGGGAGGAGGTACGCGACGGCGACGCCGACGAGGAGGACGAGGAAGCCGGTGCCGACTTCGCTCATCGAGTAGTCCTGCATCGGTGCGGTGACGCGTCCCGAGTCGTCGTCTGCGTGGTCGTCGGACATACGCGGCGGTTCCGCGCGCTCGTACTTGGCAGTACCGGACCCGGGCTACGGGTCGCCGCCGACGTGGCGGACGATGTGGACGTCGTAGCGGTCGTCCGCGGTGACGGTCTGGCCGACGGACGTGATGCCGCCGACCATGCGGCCGGCGTTGTCGCTGCCGATGAACACGACGCTCGCGTCGTTGTCCACCGCGAGGTCGCGGACGGCGCGACTGATGCGGCCGCGGGGCGCGTACTTGTCCACGACGCTGTACTCGAAGCGCGCGTCCGGGTCGACGTCGGTGACCGTCTCGGTGAGGTTCTGTGCGACGCGTTCGACGCTGAACGACTCGTCGCCGTCCAGCCAGCCGCGCTCTCGCGCCACCGAGGGGTCTTTTGGAATCGCCGTCACGGCGACGACCGGTTGGTCGGTCGCGGACGCGAACGCGACTGCGCGGTCGAGGGCGGCCGTCGAGAGCGGCGAGTTGTCGAACGCGACGACGTACGTCATAGGCGGTGTCTCACGTGCCGGTTGGGTGCCGGATGCGAAACCCCTATCGGCCGTTCCCACGAACCGGGAAGTATGCTGACCAAGCGGGTCATCCCGTGCGTCGACGTGGACATTGACGACGACGGGAACGCCGCCGTCTACACGGGCGTGAACTTCGAAGACCTCGAGTACACGGGCGACCCCGTGGAGATGGCGAAACGGTACAACGAGGCGGGCGCCGACGAGTTCGTCTTCCTTGACATCACGGCGAGCGCGGAGGGGCGCGCGACGATGCTGGACGTCGTCGAACGCATCGCCGACGAAGTGTTCATCCCGCTCACGGTGGGCGGCGGCATCCGCGACACCGACGACGTCAAGGAGACGCTGCGCGCGGGCGCCGACAAAGT
>JBDGQF010000458.1:0-2380 GCA_042219255.1 Halobacterium sp.
CGAACCGCGACGAGGACGGCGACGTCCGGTTGCTGCGCCGGCACTTCGAGTCCACCGACGACCTGGAGTCCGACGAGCCCGTGGCGAGCCTCCACTTCCCGTCGCTGCAGACGGGGATATCGGCGTTCGAGGAGGTGCGTCGCGCGATGAACGGCACGGACGTGACGGAGGTGACGCCGGCGGTCAGGCAGCGCGTGAACAACGGCATCCTGGAGTACATCTTCGTGCGGCGGCGCGGCTACTTCCTCGTGCCGCCGCGCGAGCTGCGCGCGCTCCCGGAGCCAGCGCCCTGACGGCCTGGCGTCGCAGTTTGCCTATTCGGGTCGCGCGAGAAGGAGGGCGGCAGCGACGACCACTGCGAGGGCGGCGTGTCCGACGCCGTATCCGGGCACGCTCGTTCCGAACTCGCTCGCGGTCGTGGAGTCGGTTCCTCCGGTCGCTTGTTCCGCGGTAGGCGTGACGACTGCGTCGTCCATACTGGGCGTCTGGACGACCTGCGTGGTCGGAGTATTGGTGGCGTTCTCGGCGTGCCAGACGAGGAAGTACGTGGTCACGGGGTCGGTGCCGGCGCGCACGACGTCGTCGCTGGCCGTGAAGTTGCCGTCGCCGTCGTCGGCGTGCATAGTCGCGTACAGGCCAATCGTGGACTCGTTATCGGGGAACGCCGACTCATCGACGGCCAACGTGACATTGTCGTGGACGCCCGCGGAGAGCGGCGTCGTGCCGACGACGCTACCGTTCGTCGCGTCGCCAGTGCGGAGTACGAGGAAGCCGTCGGTGGGCATCGCGACGCTCCCCACAGTGGCCGTGGTGGTCGTCGTGCGCTGGGGCGCGGAGCGTTCGGCGAGCACGCGCGCCGGCCGGTCGGCTTTCGCGAGCGTTATCGTGCGGCCGGTGACGCGGCCGAACGCCTGCGTCGCCGGGTCGTCGGCCGCGCGGAACTCGCCGTCGCCGTCGTCGGCGTGGTAGACAATCCAGACGGTGGCGCTGGCGGGCCAGTCCCGCCAGGCGGCGTCGTCCATCCGGACGGGGACGTTCCGCTGGAACCCGTCGTCGACGTCGACGGCGGTGTGGCCGATTGGTTCGCCGAATTCGCCGTCCGTAGTCTGGCGGTGGAGGACGAGGAAGCCGTCGCTGAGCGGGCGGACGGCTTCGACGTAGACGGTGCCGTCGGCGGAGCGCTGGCTGTCCGCTTCGACGTGGTTGCCGTGCGCGGCGACCGGACTCGCCGAGAGGACGAGCACGACTGCGAGGAGGGCGGCAGCGGCGGGGCGGCGCATGTGCTGTGGTTGCCCGGACGCGTGGTTAATGGTTCTGGACGGCGACCAGAGGTTCTTTTGTCGTGGTGGCCGCGGAGTCGTGTATGCGACGCCGCCGCTTCCTCGCTCGCGCGTCCGCGTTCGCGTCGAGCGCCCTCCTCGCTGGCTGCACCGACTCCACGGACGGCACTGACAGTACGACGGCGCCGCCGACGTCGACCACTGGGACGACGTCGACGTCCGAGAAACCCGACGGCATCTACATCCAGTCGTTCCAGGAGCGCATGTCGATGCAGGGGACGGCGTCCGTCGGCGACTACTCGGTCGCGCTCATGTTCACGGTGCCGCACACGTTCTGGACGCTCACGAACTGGGAGCGCTCGGTGACCGCGAAGACGGACGCGGACGCAGTCCACCTGATGGCGGCCGTCTGGGACGACGAGACCGGAACGGTGCTGCCGGACGCCGGCCTCTCCGTCGAACTCACCATGGACGACTACGTCTCCCAGGAGGTCATCTATCCGATGCTCTCCCAGCCGATGGGGTTCCACTACGGCGGGAACTTCCCCCTCGGGGCGGGCGACGGCACGTACACGGCGAACGTGAGCATCGGCGGCATCTCGGCGCGCACGACGGGCGCGTTCGAGGGCCGGTTCCAGGGCGCGGAGACGGCGGAGATGACCGTCGAGTTCACCGAGGAGTCCCGGAGTCGCGTGGGGTCGTCGCCAGTCGACGCCGCGGGCGACCCTGGCGCGCTCTCGCCGATGGAGACGTCCTACCCGAAGTCCGTCGCGCCCGGGCCTGACGGGCTGCCGGGCACCGTCCACGGGACGGCCGCCATCGACGACGCGTACTTCGACGTGGTGACGCTCGACTCCGCCGAGCGCGTCGGGAAGCCGGAGGCCGCCTACCTCGCGGTGTCGGCGCGCACGCGGTACAACGACTACGAACTGTCCGCGATGGGCCTGGACGCGACGCTTGAGCGCGACGGCGAAACCGTGTACGACGGCGGTCTGGCGCGCACGCTGAGTCCCGACCTGGGCTACCACTACGGCGCAGCGGTGCCGAGTGCGGAGGCGGGCGACGAACTCACGCTGTCCGTGCGCGTGCCGCCGCAGGTG
>JBDGQF010000423.1:0-2366 GCA_042219255.1 Halobacterium sp.
CGCGCTGGACGTCTGGGAGCACTCCTACTACTACGACTACGGCCCCGACCGCGGCGACTTCGTGGAGAACTTCTTCGACGTCGTCGACTGGGACGACGTCGCCGACCGCTACGAGGACGTCGCCGCGCGGTTCGAGTAACGCCACACCCACCCGGTTTCTTTCGAGACGCAGCGCCGACAGCGACAGCCACGGCGCCGCAAGTGCCCGCTCTGGCCGGAGAACAGCCTACTCGTCGGCCTGCTCGGGCGCGAACGCCGCGACGCCGTACTCGTCGCCGAGGTCGTGAATCGCGTCTGTGAGCGCGCCGAAGTCGTAGTTCGTGCCGTCGGAGTCCATCCCGACGAGGACGCCGACCTGCTCGCCGTCCCCGGTGAGGAACGTCCGGAACAGCTCCCAGGTGTCGAACCCGCGGTGCGTGTACCGGAACGCCGAGTAGTGCAGGAGGTTGTACGTCTGGCGCGTGACGAACCCGTACCGTTCGTTGTCGAGGTGTTTCTCGACGTCGACGTCCTCGATGCGGTCGGCGACGTCCGCGCGCAGGTACAGCGGCTCCTGGCCGCGCTGGTCGAGCACCCAGACGTCCCGGAGGTTGTCACCGATAGCGTCCCGGAGGGCGTCTACGAGCGCGGCCTTCCCGCCGTCGAGATCCGACTGCGGCTCCGTGTCGTATGTCATGCAACCGCGTACCCCAGGATGGGCGGGACTGTCGTATAAGCGTTCCCCACGCGCCCGCCCCGAGACGGCACGGCCACCGAGAGTTTTTTCGGGGCGACGCGCGCACTCCCCGTATGCCAGTCCCGAAAGCCGACTTCGAGGAGCTGTACCCCTGCGACTTCTACACGCCAGAGGAACTCCTCGAGGCGGACAAGATGTACACCGTCTACGAGATTGCGCGCCTCCTCCAGGACCTCGACACGGACGAGCAACTCGACCCGAACACGGAGAACGTCCTCCTGGACTGGGCGATTCCGTGGGTGATGTTGCACAGCGACGACCTGGTCGTCGCGGAGCCGCGCGACGAAGAAGAACCGGGCTACTACGGCCGCAAAGACTGACGGCGCGGTAGCGGCGCGCGCTCCTCACCAGTTCTTCGCGAGTTCCGCGGCGAGTTCGAGGTTCTCGTAGGCGCCGTCGGTGACGCTCGGACCGTGGCCGGCGTACATCACGTCCAGGTCGCCGTCCACGACGTCGATGACGCGCTCGATGCTCTCGACGAGCGTCCGCCGGTCGCCGCCCTCCAGGTCGGTGCGGCCGAAACTCCCGTTCGCGAACACGAGGTCGGCGGCGAACAGCGTGCGCGCCGGCCGCGAGTAGAAGCAGAGGTGGTGTGGTTCGTGGCCGGGCGTGTGCAGCGCCTCGTACTCGTGGTCGCCGATAGTGACCGCGTCGCCGTCCGCGAGTCCGTGGTCGACGCCGTCGTGGCTGCCCTCGAATCCCCATGCGTCCACGCCGAACGCGTCCTTCACGCCGTCGAGGTTACCGACGTGGTCGGGGTGCGGGTGCGTCACGAGGACTGCGTCGAGGTCGACGCCGCGGTCGCGCAGCGCCGACACGACGTCGAAGTTCGCGCCCGGGTCGACCAGCACCGTGCGCTCGCCCGCCACGAGAAACGCGTTGCTCGTGAACGACTGGACGCCGGCAGCGAGGTTCTCGACCATACCGCCGCTACGACACCCCGGGCTTTGGGACTGTCGGGACGGCCACGACGTTCGAAACTGGGACGGCGCGCCGTCGACGGCGCCGCTATTTGGGGGCGCCGACGAGGACGAGTTCGGAGTAGTGGTCGCGGTTCTGAATCTGGCGGGTCTCCTCCGGGTCGATTCGGATGGCTTCGCGCTCGTCCAGCGAGACTGTCGCGTCCCCGAACGTCACGTCGACGCCGCCCTCCACGACGTAGTACACTTCCTCCTGGCCGTCGTCGCGGTGGTCGTGCTCCATGCCCTCGGAGTTCGGCTCCATCGTGAACAGCGTGAACGCCACCTCCTCGCTGCCGAGGCCCTCGGTCAGGCGAAACATCTTCGCGCGCGCCTCGTCCGGCAGCGCCGATTCGGCGTCAGCAATCGTCGCTTTCTGGTACGGCATACGCGAGACTGCGGCAGGCCGACACTTGGGCGTAGTGGCCGGCCGAGTCGGCGCGCGACCGGACCGAACGGGCGGTGCGTTCGGAGCGCTTTTGTCCACGGCGCGAGCATCCACGTGCAGTATGCGAGTCCGTCTCCTCGAAGCCACGGAAGACCCGGAGGAACTCATCTGTCGGGGCGCGCGAAACGACTACATGAGCGACTGGGTGGCCGACCAGTCGTTCGCGGAAGCCATGGACGGCGTGGAGGGCGACACCGTAGAGGAGCAGAAAGCGAACTTCCTC
>JBDGQF010000180.1:0-2361 GCA_042219255.1 Halobacterium sp.
ACTGGCGCCGGAGCGCCGACGAACAGGCGGACGAGCGCGTCGCCGGCGCCGGCGAGCACACCGAGCGTGACGGCGCGAGCGCGGGCGTCCATGCGGCAGTCGTTTCGGGCCGCGACAAACACCGTTTCGGTTCTCGGCGTCACCCGTCACGGCCGGCCGCGCAATTTCGGTGGCTGTGGGCGCTCTGCGCGCCGCCCGTTTCCACGCGTGTAAACCCGTGAGACGTTCACACTCGGCGAGAGGGAAACCTTCAACCGGCCCCCTGCTGACGCTACTCCCATGGACGTTGATGACATCGACACCATCGCGGTGCTCGGCGCAGGCAACATGGGCCACGGCATCGCGGAAGTGGCGGCGCTCGCAGGCTTCGACGTGAACCTGCGCGACATCAATGAGGAGTTCGTGCAGAACGGCTACGAGCAAATCGAGTGGTCGCTGGACAAACTCGCCGAGAAAGACCAAATTGGCGAGGACGAAGCCGAGGCCGCTCTCGACCGCGTGACGCCAATCGTCGACCTGGAGGAAGCCGTCCAGGACGTCGACTTCGTCATCGAGGCCGTCCCGGAGAAGATGGACATCAAGCAGAACGTCTACCGGGAACTCGAACAGCACGCGCCCGACCGCGCCGTGTTCGCGACGAACACGTCCAGCCTCTCCATCACCGACCTCTCCGAGGTCACCGACCGCCCCGAGCGCTTCTGCGGGATGCACTTCTTCAACCCGCCGGTGCGGATGCAGCTCGTCGAAGTCATCTCCGGGGAACACACCGACGACGACGTCCTCGACCTCACCGAAGCCCTCGCCGAAGAGATGGGGAAGACGCCGGTGCGCGTCCGCAAGGACTCCCCGGGCTTCATCGTCAACCGCGTGCTCGTCCCGCTGCTGAACGAGGCGGCGTGGCTCGTCCACGAGGACTACGCCACCATCGAGGAAGTCGACTCCACGACCAAGTACGACATCGGCCTGCCGATGGGCGCGTTCGAACTCGCCGACCAGGTCGGCATCGACGTCTCCTACGACGTCCTCGACTACATGCAGGGCGTGCTCGGCGACGCCTACCAGCCGTGCCCGCTCATCGAGCAGAAGGTCGACGCCGAAGAACTCGGGAAGAAGACCGGCAAGGGGTTCTACGACTACGAGGACGGCGGCGCGGACGTCCCCACTGACGAAGTCCGCGAGGACGTCGCCGACGTCCTCACCGCCGTGATGGCGAACGAGGTCGCGAAACTCGTCGGGAACGACGTCGCCGACCCCGCCGAAATCGACGAGGCCGTGATGCTGGGCGCTGGCTACCCCGAGGGGCCGGCGCGGATGGCCGACGACGCCGGCATCGAACACCTCTACGAGACGCTGAGCGAGCGCTACGAGGAGACCGGTGCAGCGCGCTACGAGCCCGCCGAGGAACTCGAACGCCTCGCGGACGCCGGCGACCAGTTCCACGCCGAAGCCGAAGAGGGCGACGGCGCGGTCGCGTCCTACGAGAACCTCGCGGTCGAAGTCGACGGCTACGTCGGCCACGTCGAACTCGACCGCCCGCACCGCATGAACACCATCAGCAGCGACCTCCTGGACGAACTCGCGGACGCCGTCGACTACCTCGAAGCCCACGAGGACGTCCGCACCATCCTCCTGACGGGCGCCGGCGAACAGGCGTTCTCCGCGGGCGCGGACGTCACGTCGATGGCGGGCAGCGCCGACCCCCTGGACGCCGTCGAACTCTCCCGGAAGGGCCAGCAGACGTTCGGGAAACTGGAGGCCGCGGACGTCCCGGTGGTCGCGGGCATCGACGGCTACTGTCTCGGCGGCGGCATGGAGCTCTCGATGTGCGCCGACCTCCGCGTCGCCAGCGAGCGCAGCGAACTCGGCCAGCCCGAACACAACCTCGGCCTGCTCCCCGGCTGGGGCGGCACGCAACGCCTCAAACACATCGTCGGCGAGGGCCGCGCGAAAGAGATTATCTTCACCGCCGACCGCTACGACGCCGCCGAGATGGAAGAATACGGCTTCGTGAACGAGGTCGTCGCGAACGACGAACTCGACGACCGCGCGTGGGAACTCGCCCGCGACCTCGCCGCCGGCCCGCCGGTCGCCCAGAAGTACACGAAGCGCGCGATGCTCGCCGGCCGCAACTCCACTGACGCCGGCCTGGAGGCCGAAGCGCAGGCGTTCGGCCAACTGATGAACACCGACGACATCATGGAGGGCATCGCCGCGTTCACGAGCGACCGCGAACCCGAGTTCGAGGGTCACTGACACGCCAACGGGAGAACGACACGTTTAAACAATTCTCCCGGGTACGAACGAGTGTCGCTCGGTTGGTGTAGTCCGGCCAATCATGTTGGCCTTTCGAGCCGACGACCA
>JBDGQF010000439.1:0-2358 GCA_042219255.1 Halobacterium sp.
GCCTGCAGGCGCGGCGCGAGCAGTTTCTCCACGCGCGTGTCCACGTTCCCGCGAACCGGCTCTACCTCGAGGTCTGGGCGGTGCGCCTGAATCTGCGCGCCACGCCGCAGGCTCGCCGTCCCCACGACGCTGCCCGCGGGCAGGTCTTCCAGCGGCGTGCCATCCGGCGTCACGAGCACGTCCGCCGGGTTCCCGCGCCGCGGCACCGCCGCGACCACGAGGTCGTCCGGGACGTCCGTCGGCACGTCCTTCATCGAGTGCACGGCCGCGTCCACGTTCCCCTCGAGGACTTCCTCGTCGAGCGCGCGGACGAACGCGCCCGTCTTCCCGAGGTCCTGGATGAGTGCGTCGGTGACTCGGTCGCCCGTCGTCTCCACTTCCACGAGTTCCACCTCGTGTCTGTGGTCTTCCAGTTCGGACTTGACCTCGCCGGCCTGCCGGAGCGCCAACTCCGACCCACGGGTGGCGAGGCGAATGACGTCGTCGCTCATGTGTCTCCGTCCGCGCGCTGGGTTGAAACCCCCTGCGTTCCGTCGCCCGCGCTCACGCCGCCGCGGTGTCGGCGTCAGGCGGCAGGTCGTCGTCGCGGAACGACCCGATGACTTCCCAGAGGTTTACCGCGCCGTGCAGGACGACTGCCGGCAGGAGGCTGCCAGACAGCGCCACGACTGCGGTCATCACGAGCGCGAACGCCACGTAGAACGCCAGCGCGACGGGGTTCAGGACGGCGAGTCCGTGCGTCGCCGCGAACGCGACCGCGGCGCCGAGCACGGCGACCGGCCACGGCACGCCGAGGCCGAGCAGTGCGCCGAGCGCGACGCCGCGGTAGACGAACTCCTCACAGACGCCCGCCGTAACGCCGCCGGAGACGAACCAGAGCGCGCGCTCTCGACGGTCGGCGGGGTACGTCGTCGTGAAGTCGGTCGGCGCGTCCGCCACCGGTATCGACGGTTCGGTGGCGGCGGCGTACACGTACCACGCGGTGATACCGACTGCCGCCGCGACACTGACCATCGTCACCGCCGGCGACGGGAGTCGGACGCCCACAGCGGCCAGCGGGACGTCCGCGAGCGCGAGCACTGCGACCGCGACGCCGGCCTGCGTCCAGCGGATCGTCGTGGTGACACTCCAGAACCGACTCCACGCGCGGTGGTCGAAGTCCGTCCAGAGCCGCCGCGACCACGGTGTCAGACTGTGCAAGAAGTCCAAGACCGGTAGGAGGAGGACGACCGCGACCGCCCACGGGGGGAGGGCGACGGCGAGGTCACCGAGCAATACGGCCACCTCCACTGCGAACACTCCTCAGCATACTAACACGGCTCTCCGCGCCCTGTCTTCAATCTAGGGCCGTCACCACGGGACGCGCTCGCTCGGTCATTCGGCAGGTCACTTGCGTTCCCCGCTCGCCTAGTTCGCGGCCTCGCGGTGTTCGTCCGCGCGGCTCGCGGCTTCCTCCGGTCGCCGTTCGCTCATTCCGCGGGCTCCCGTCGGTCGCCCGCCCGCAACTCGTCGCGCCACTCCCAGAGCGTCGACGGCATCACGACGTGGTCGCGGCGTTCGCGGAGGTACTGCACGGCGAGCCACGACCCGGCGACGGCGCCGGCGCCGAGGAGGAGCGCGCCGAGCGTGCGCGTGTCGAGCGTGCTCGCGGCGAGCGCGTCCGCGACGCCGTCCAGAGTGAACGTGCGCGCGACGAACACGAGCGGGTCGAGGCCTTCGAAGAACAGCGCGCCGCCGCCGAAGACGAGCGCGTCGACCGCGACCGCGAGTTTCGCGTACCGGGCGACGTCCGCCGGCCAGTCGCCGCCGGCGGCGTCGATGGCGCGCGCGTCCCGGTACAGCGCCAGCGGCAGCACGAGGAACACGACGAGCGCCGGCACGCCGAGCGCGACTGCGGGAATGGAGACGACGCTCTCGGCGTCCTGCACGACCGCTTCCGGCACGAGGACGGCGACGACCGCCACCCACAGCGAACTCACCGCCCAGAACGCGGTGACCAGCGGCACGGCGGCCACCCAGTACCACCACCGCGAGTCGACGCGCAGATTGCTCATAGTCGGGTTTGGGTGGCTGGGCGTTTGTAGGTCACGGACAGCGTGGCCGAGCGCAGCGAGGCCACGTTAGTGCGAGCGGGGAGCGTAGCGACCCGCGAGAAGCGTGGCCGACCGTAGGGAGGCCACGTTAGTGCGAACGGCGACCGGAGGGAGCCGTGAGCAGCGTGGTCGAGCGAAGTCGTTCGAAGGAGCGCTCCGCGCTCTTTCGTGATGACGAGAGACGCCAGCGGCGTCTCTCGAACCACGAGGCCACGTAAAGACGAACGGCGACCGGAGGGAGCCGTGAGCAGCGTGGTTGAGTAGT
>JBDGQF010000346.1:0-2344 GCA_042219255.1 Halobacterium sp.
CCATCGCTCGCGCTCGCTGCTGCGGTCGTCTCGCTCGCCGAAGCCGTCGCCGCCGTCCGCCTCTCGGCTCGCTGGTCGGTGCGCGCCCAGATGGCGCTCGCGTACCCGTTCACCGCTGAGCTCCTCGTGGCAGAGTGCGCGGGCGGCGCGTGCGCCGCCGCTGCCCTGCTTCCCTAAGCGTACGCGAGGTTGAGTTCCACGTCGTTCGTCGACGCGCGGAGCGCGTCCAATATCTCGCCCTCGCAGCGCTCGCGGCTCACGCGGTGGGCCGGCCCCGCGACCGCAATTGAGCCCTTGATGTCGTCCTCGTACACGAGCGGCACGGCGACGGCGTGGATGCCCTCGAGGTCTTCACCGAGGTTCAACGCGTACCCCTGCTCGCGGACTGCCGCGAGTTCCGCGTCCAGTTCCTCGCGGTCGGTGATGGTGTTCGCCGTGCGCGCCGGCAGACCGTGCCGGTCGACGACCCGGTCGACGTCGGCGTCGTCGTAGTGCGCGAGAATCGCCTTCCCGCCGGACGTGCAGTGCATGTACTCCCACGACCCCAGAATCGTGTTCACGTCCAGGTCGGTCTCGCCGGCGCGCCCGTACAGGTACATCACGCGGCCCTGCTCGGGCGTCAACAGCCAGACCATCTCGCCGGTCTCCGCGACCAGTTCGTCGACGACGGGGCGGGCCGCGCGGTAGACGTCGACGTCGGTGCGGACGGCCTGCCCGTAGTTGAAGAACTCCAGGCCGAGGCGGTACTCGTCGCCGTGCTGCACCACGAACCCGTGGTCGCGCATCGTCGAGAGGTGGTTGTGGACGGTGCTCTTCGCGACGTCGAGTTCGTCCGCGAGTTCGGTGACGCCCGCGCCGCCGGCGTCCCGCAGCGCCGCGAGCACCGCGAACAGCGTCTCGTCCGATTTCACCCCCGTCCGCTTCCCCGGCCCGTTTGGCATACGTCGGTGTTCGCGCGGACGGACAAAAGCGTTGGCGCTCGCACCGGCGGCACTCTCAGCCGGCGTCAGTCCCGGCCGGCGTCAGTCCCAGCCGGCGTACGGGACGCCCGTCCACTCGGGGCCGCGGCCAATCCACTGGTGGTCGGTCGCGCCGCCGATTTCGTCGGCCGTCCACTCGATTGGCTCCCAGTCCGGTTCGAAGTTCAGGTAGCCCGGGCCGGCGAAGAACTCCACGCGCAGGCCGCTGGCGGGGTCGCTCACGTAGAGGAAGTCCGCGCGCGTGATGGCGTGGCGGCCGGGGCCGCCGTCCGGCGAGATGCCGTGTTCGGCGAGGATGTCCGCGCACTCCCAGAGGTCCTGGAAGCTGTCGAGGTGGTAGGCGACGTGGTGGAACGACGGGTCCGAACCCTCGGGCTCGCGGTGGATGGCGACGTCGTGGGGGAGCGGCGTGACGGACAGCCACCACCCCCAGAGTTCGTCGTCGTCCGCGCGGAACTGCTCGTTCACCTGGAAGCCGAGGGCGTCCTGGAGCCAGTCCGCGTGCTCGACGGAGACGCCGTCCTGGAGGTGGCAGTGGTCGATGCGTCGCGGCGCGATGCGGTTGGCTTCGGCCTCGCTGTAGTTCCGGTTGTGGAGTTTCGAGCGCTTGCCCTCTGGCGCCTGCGGTTTCTCGACGTCGTAGTAGAACTCGTACTGGTGGCCGAACCGCTCGACGCGCACGGCCTCGCCCTGGCCGCGCTCCTCGTCGGCCTCGACGCGCGTGACGTCGGCGCCATCTTCGGCGAACCGGTCGGCGAGTTCGTCGACGGCCTCGGGCGTCTTCGTGCGGAACGCGACGTGGTCGACGCCCGTCCCGCCCTCCGTGAGGCTGAGCGTGTGGTGCTCCCAGTCGCGCATCCCGCGCAGGTACGCGGTGCCGTCGACGCGCTCGGTGACTTTGAACCCGAGGACGTCCTCGAAGAACCACAGGGACTCGTCGAGGTCGGGCGTGTACGCGGCGACGTGCCCGGGTTTCGCGATGGGGGACGCCGGCGCCGTCATCGGTGCCGTCGCCCTCCCACGGAGTCGGTCGTCGGCCGGACGGTGCGCGCGGTCGCGGCGGCGGCGGGAACAGACATGTGTAGTGTGTACGAGACACAAAGGGACGTGTCGGGACTTAAATGATACCCTCGTTCCGGGACTGCGGGAGGGTCGACAGGGCGGTGGCGTCCAGCGCGACGCCCCGGTCGGAGCGCGCTGTCAGTCGATGAGGCGCTGGAGGTTCCCACCGAGGATGGCTTCGCGTTCGTTCTCGTCGGCGCGCATGTCGTCGACGGCGTCGAGGCCCGACTCAATCCACGCGCGCCCCCTGCCGGGGCCGAACGGGTAGTCCGTGCCGAACACGACCTTGTCGTTCCCGAAGA
>JBDGQF010000221.1:0-2343 GCA_042219255.1 Halobacterium sp.
CGGGGACGCGAACGCTTTTGCGGCCGCGAGTGCCGTCTCCGGGTATGGCTATCGGCGACGTCTTCGACGTCGAGGAGTGCAGCAACGTCTCGTACGTGGACACTGGCATGTACGACACGGCGGAGTACGGGTCTGTGTACGTCATCGACGCCGAGCGCCCTGCTATCGTGGACACGGGCATCGGCACGAACTACGAGCGCGTGCTCGCCGCGCTCGACGACTGTGGCATCGCCGCGGACGACCTGGCAGCGATTTTGGTGACGCACGTCCACCTCGACCACGCGGGCGGCGCCGGCTACGTCGCCGACGAGTGCCCGAACGCGGACGTCTACGTCCACGAAATCGGCGCGCGCCACCTCGTCGACCCCGAGCGCCTCGTGGAGGGGACGAAGGAAGCGGTCGGCGACCAGTGGCAGTACTACGTCGAACCAAAACCAGTCCCCGAGGAACGCATCGTGGAACTCTCGGACGGCGACAGCGTCGACCTGGGGTCGCGCGAACTCACCGTGCACCACGCGCCCGGCCACGCCCCCCACCAGGTCGTGTACGAAGACCACGCCGACGACGCGGTGTTCACCGCGGACGCCGCCGGCATCTGGATTCCGTCCCTCGGGGTGGTGCGGGAGACGAGTCCGCCGCCGAACTTCGACCTCGAACAGTGCGTCACGGACGTCGAACTGATTCGACGCCTCGACCCCGACGTGTTGCTGTACGCGCACTTCGGCCCGGGGCCGGACGCCGTCGACGAAGTCCTCCGCGAGTACGAGCAAGTGCTGCGGGACTGGGTGGAGACGGTGAAGCGCGAAGTCGTCGAGCGCGGCAGCGAGGAGGCCGCCATCGACCACCTGACGGCGACCACGGAGGTCGAGCACGTCTGGGGCGAGCACAAGGCGCGCGCGGAAACTGCAATGAACGTTCGTGGAGTTCTCCACTACCTTAAGACCCGCGGGAACGAGTGACACCCATGGACTCCCGCGAGGCGGAACGCGACTACGAGGACGAGGTCACGGGGCAGACGACGCTCCCGCGAATGTTCGAGGACGCGGCGGCCAGACACACCGACCGGCCGGCGCAGGGCTACAAGGGCGGCGTCCACGACCGCACGCTCGCGCCGGACGTGCTGCCGCCGGCGCCGGACGGCGACTACGCCCACCTCACGTACGGCGAGATGCGCGACGTCGTGCGGAACCTCGCTGCCGGGTTCCGCGACCTCGGTGTCGCCGTGGGCGACCGCGTCGGCATCTTCGCACACACTCGCATGGAGTGGGCGCAGTGCGACTTCGGCGTCCTCGCCGCGGGCGGCGCCGTCACCACCGTCTACGCGTCGTCGAGTCCGCGGCAGGTCGAACACCTCCTCGGCGACAGCGGCGCGACCGGCGTCGTCGTCGAGGGCGAGCAAGCACTCTCCCGCGTCCGCGAGGTCGAAGACCGACTCGACCTGGAGTTCGTCGTGACCATCGACCAGGTCGCCGACGACGACGCCATCCCGCTCTCCGAAGTGTACGAGCGCGGCCGCGACGCGTTCGACCGCGACACCTACGAGTCCTGGGTCGACGACCGCGACTACGACGACCTCGCCAGCCTCATCTACACCTCGGGCACGACCGGCCAGCCGAAGGGCGCCGCGCTCACGCACGCGAACTTCCGCGCGAACGTCAACCAGTGCCGGAAGCGGTTCGGGCCGCGGCCGGACAAGACCGACGAACCAGCCATCACCGAGGAGTCCCGCGTGGTCTCGTACCTCCCGCTCGCGCACGTCTTCGAGCGACTCTCCGGGCACTTCCTCATGTTCGCGTCCGGCGCGCACGTCTGTTACGCGGAGTCCCCGGACACGCTCCGCGAGGACTTCACGCTCTGCGAGCCGTCGTCGGGCACGAGCGTGCCCCGGGTCTACGAGAAACTGTTCGACGCCGTCCGCGAGCAGGCAACCGAGTCCCCGACGAAAGAACGCATCTTCGAGTGGGCGACCGACGTCGGCCGCGAGTACTACGAGGCCGACGACCCCGGCCTCGCGTTACGCGCGAAGCGCGCCGTCGCGGACAAACTCGTGTTCGAGAAAGTCAGGGACGCGCTCGGCGGGAACGTCGACTTCTTCATCTCCGGCGGCGGCTCCCTGTCGCCGGAACTGTGCGCGCTCTACCACGGCATGGGCCTCCCCATCCTGGAGGGGTACGGCCTCACGGAGACCAGTCCCGTGGTCGCCGTGAACCCGCCCGAGCGCCCACAGGTCGGCACCATCGGCCCGCCGCTCCCGGAGACCGACGTCCGCCTCGACGAGTCCGTCGCCAGCCCCGAGCAGCGCGACGGCACGGACGGCGACGCCGGCGAACTGCTCGTGCGCGG
>JBDGQF010000297.1:0-2343 GCA_042219255.1 Halobacterium sp.
TCTGTCTCGGCCTGCCGGGCGCGCTCCCCGTGCTGAACGAGGGCGCCGTGGAGGCCGCCGTGAAACTCGGGAAGGCCATCGACGCGGACATCCCCGAGCGCACGCGCTTCCACCGGAAGAACTACTTCTACCCCGACCTGCCGAAGGGCTTCCAGATTACGCAGTACGACGCGCCGGTCTGCCAGGACGGCAAACTCGACGTGACCGTCGAGGACGAGCGCCGCACCATCGGCATCGAGCGCGCGCACCTCGAGGAAGACCCGGGGAGCCTCCAGCACGTCGGCGGCAGCATCGACACCGCGGACTACACGCTCGTGGACTACAACCGCGCGGGCACGCCGCTGATGGAAATCGTGACGCGGCCGGACTTCCGGGACGCCGACGAGGTGCGGGCGTTCCTCGCGAAACTCACGGACGTCCTGGAGTACCTCGGCATCTTCGACGCGGAGCGCGACGGCAGTCTGCGCGTGGACGCCAACATCTCGATGATTGACGCGGAGAAGGTCGGTGCCGCGGGCGAAATCGGCGAGGACGTCCTCGCGGAAGCCAACCGCACCGAGGTGAAGAACATCTCCAGCCACAAGGCCGCCGAGAAGGCGCTCTCGTACGAGATTACGCGCCAGCGCAACCAGATTCAGCGCGGCCGCGAGGTCGAACAGGAGACCCGCCACTGGGACGAGAGCCGCGGCATCACGGTCTCGATGCGGTCGAAGGAGGAGGAGAAGGACTACCGGTACTTCCGCGAGGCGGACATCCCGCCCCTGGAGGTCTCAGACTGGAAGGAGCGCATCCCGATTCCGGAACTGCCGGACGCGCGCCGCGAGCGGTTCCGCGAGGAGTACGACCTCGGCGCGGAGACGGCGTCGAAACTCACGTCCCGGAAGGAGGTCGCCGACCTCTTCGAGGAGGTGGCCGAGGAGTACGACCCGGGGCTTGCGGCGACGTGGGTCGCGGACAACATCCTCGGCGAACTGAACTACCGCGACATGGACGTGGCGGACGTCGAAGACCGCATCGGCGAGTTCGAGCGCCTCATCGAACTCGTCGCCGAAGACGAGATTACGGCGAAGAACGCCGAGGAGGTCGTGTTGCGCGGAATGCTCGACGAGGGCCGCAGTCCAGACGAAATCGTGGAAGCCGAAGACCTCGGGAAGACGACGGGCGGCGCCGTCGAAGAAGCCGTCGAGGAAGCAATCGAGGAGAACCCGGACGCGGTCGAGGACTACCACGAGGGCGAGGAGGGTGCGCTGAACTTTCTCGTCGGCCAGGTGATGCAGAAGACGGGCGGGCGCGCCGACCCCGGCCAGGTGAACGAACTGCTGCGGGAGCGCCTGGAGTAGGTGTCGGATGCCATACCGACTCCGCGAGGAACTGCCGACGCCGGAGCGCTTCCAGGAGCTGCGCGCGGCCGCGGACATGGCCGAGCGGTCGCGCGAGGGCGTCGAGCGCGGTCTCTCGAACTCCGTCTACGGTGTGACGATAGTCGAGACGGACACCGAGACGGTCGTGGGGATGGCGAGAATCGTGGGCGATGGTGGCTCCGTCTACCACGTCTGCGACATGGCAGTCCACCCAGACCACCAGCGCCAGGGTCTCGGGTCGCGAATGATGGACGCCATCATGGATTACGTGGACGAGCACGCGCCGCCGGACGCGTACGTGAACCTGATGGCGGACGTGGACGGCTTCTACGAGCAATGGGGGTTCGAGGAGACGCGGCCGGCGTCGAAGGGCATGTTCTACCGCGCGGACTGACGCGTCACGGCGAGGTGTCGAATCCCTCGTACTCGACGACGTAGAGGACGCCGATGACCGCGACTGTGCGGCCGCCGCACTCGTAGTTCTTGCGCGCACTCGCACGCCACGCGAGTACCCGCACTCGTGAGCGGGCGCGAGCGCGCCTTGTCCCGCCGCTGTACGGCGGTTCTCGCTCCCGAAATCTTTACCCGGGGTTGCGGCGTAGCACTCCCAACGACCACCCCAGCAGGTGGAGGTACACCGTGGAACTCATCGTCACTGAGAAGAACAACGCCGCGCGACGCATCGCCGACATCCTCTCGGAGGGTGGCGCGACCACCAGTACGACCGCCGGCGTCAACGTCTACGAGTGGGGCGGCCGGCGCTGCATCGGCCTCTCCGGGCACGTCGTCGGGATGGACTTCCCGCCGGAGTACAGCGACTGGCGGGACGTCGAACCCGCGGAACTCGTGCACGCCGACGTCGTGAAGGAGCCGACCCAGGAGGACATCGTGAACGCGCTCCAGCGCCTCGCGCGCGAGGCGGACAACGTCGTCATCGCGACGGACTACGACCGCGAGGGCGAACTCATCGGGAAGGAGGCGT
>JBDGQF010000146.1:0-2337 GCA_042219255.1 Halobacterium sp.
CGCGGTCGTGGACTTCCACGAGCACCTGGAACCCGCGGTCGCGGGCGGCGTCCAGGAGTCGTTCGAGGTCGTCGCCGACGAACCGCGCGATGAGCAGGACGACGTCCGCCTCGACGGTGTCCAACTGCTCTTCGCGCAGAACGAAGTCCTTGCGCAGGACGGGAACGTCGACGGCGTCCCGGACTGCTTTGAGGGTCTCCGGCGACCCGCCGAAGTGCTCGGGTTCGGTGAGCACAGACAGCGCGGCGGCGCCGCCCGCGACCATCTGTTCGGCCAGTTCGACGGGGTCGTCGCGGCGTTCGCCGTCTGTCGTGGGGCTTGTCGGTTTCACTTCCGCAATCGTGGGGACGCGGCCGTCGGCGTCCGCCGCAGCGAGCGCGTCCGGGAGCGACCGCGGGGAGACGTCGACGCGTCCCGGCGGCGTGTCGCGCTCTCGGGCGGCGTCGAGGATGGAGCGCACCGCGGGCGCGAGCGATTCACTCTCGTTCATTGTTGTACATCAATGCACTACTCTGTACAAAAGGCTTGCGTCGGGAGGTGCTGAGCGGAGCGAAGCACCTCCGAATGCGCGAACGGCGACCAACGGGAGCCGTGAGCAGCGTGGGCGAACGGAGTGAGCCCACGTTGTCGCGAGCGGGGAGCGTAGCGACCCGCGAGCAGCTGGCTGGGTGCGGTACGACCCTGACGACCGGCAGCGGTGACGGCTCGCGTGGCCGAACGTACAAGGCCGTGACGCACGACGCGTCGTACATGGACGCGGCTGGTATCTTTGCGCGCGAGTCGGAGTATCTGGGACGGTACGTGCAGTTGGGCGTGGCGGGTGACCGCGTCATCAGCGTCTCGTTCCCGGAGGCGGTGCCGGAGGACGCGGGTACCGACCACGAGTTGCTCGACCGCATCGAGGCGTACTTCGGTGGCGCGGAGGACGATTTCGACGACGTGGAAATCGGGTTGACGGTGCCGACCGACCACCGGAAGGTGTTGGAGTCGGTGCGGAACATCCCGTACGGCGAGCAGGTGACGGTGGAGCGCGTGTTGTCGATGACGCCGGAGCTGGATTCGGAGAGCGAGGACGACGTGGCGACGGCGCGGACGGCGCTGGCGGAGAACCCGGTGCCGTTGTTCGTGCCCGACCACCGCGTGCGGGACGGGTCCAGCGGCGCGCCGGCCGAGGTCGCCGAACGGCTCCGCGACCTGGAGTCGTAGTCAGCGTGCGTGGAGCGCGAACTCCGCGGCGTTGACGACGTAGTGCGCGAGGAAGACGGCGAGGAGGCTGCCAGTGGCGACGTACGCGGTGGCGAGCGCGAACCCGAGGGCTGTCGTCACGACGACGCCGACCCAGCCTTGCGCGGTGTGTGCGGCGCCGAAGACGGCGCTGGACGCGACGGCGAGCGCCCACGGCGACACGCCGAACCCGGTGGCGAACGCGCCGACGAGCACGCCGCGGAACAGGAGTTCTTCGAAGCCGGCGACGACCGGGAGCGCGACGACGAACAGGACGACCCAGCCGCGGCGGTCGTCCGGCGTCAGGGTCTCCCGGAGGTCGTCGTCGTAGCCGAGGCCGGCGGCGTCCAGGACGCGCATCGCGGCCTCGTTGCCGGCGGCGAGCGCGAGGCCGGCGGCGACGCCGACGGCCGCGAGTTCGAGTGACGCGCCGGTGCCGAGCGCGCTCCACGGGACGTCCGCCAGGTACGCGGCGGCGACGACCAGGACGGCGAAGACTGCCTGCGAACTCGTCACTCGCAGGAGAAGGCTCGACGACGACAGTTCGTCCCCGTCGCCGACGTCCAGGCCGTCCGCTGACGCCCGCGTGAGCGCGACGAGCGCGCCGGTCAGCAGGACGGCGAAGCCGGCGAACGGCAGCCAGGCGGTCATCGACTCGGAGTATACTGGTCGCTGACAGAAAGCTGTCGGTTCCGCGTAGGCGTGGGTCGACAGCGACGCGCCTGCGGCTGTGGGTGTGGAAAACGCGAGAGGAGAGTACGTCGGGTTACTGCGGGCTCGGACTGCCGGCGCCGGTGCCGGAGTCGACTTTGCCTTCGAGGGCTTTCCCGGTGATGGACTTCAGGCGGTCGACGAGCGAGTCCTTCTCGGGTTCGCCGACGAGCGCGACGTCGAGCACTTCGCTGATGTGCGAGACCGGGATAATCTCGATCTGTTCTTTGTACTCGTCCTCGATCATCACGTCCTGCTCGTTGGCCTTCGGGATGATGACGCGGTCGCAGCCCGCCTTCGCGGCGGCCTCGATTTTGTGCGTCACGCCGCCGACCGGCAGCACGTCGCCGCGCACGGAGAGGCTGCCGGTCATCGCGAGGTCCTGGGCGACGGGGATGTCCT
>JBDGQF010000177.1:0-2330 GCA_042219255.1 Halobacterium sp.
CCTGCCGGGCGTGCTCGGGCGTCGGGAAGTCAGGCTGGCCGAGTCCGAGGTTGATGGCGTCCTCGCCCGCCGCCTCGAACACTTCGCGGATGCCACTGATGGAGACCTGTTCGACGCGCTCGGAGAAGTCCGTCATACGTGACTGCGCGGCGCCGGACGCCATAATTCTACTCCATCCGGCTAGGCTGGACTGTCACGCCACCCGGGCTTTTGTCACTGGAGTGCAACGACCACGGTGATGGACGTCCGCCCCATCGAGTCGCCGACAGACCTCCAGGGTGTCAACCGCGTGAACGTGCGGGCGTGGCGCGAGGCCTACGACGGCATCCTCCCGGACGCGCTCCTCGACGGCCGCAGCGTCGAGATTCCGCGCGAGGACGCCACCGGACAGTTCGACCGCATCCGGGAGCGCATCGGCTGTTTCCTCGTTGCCGAAGACGGCAACGGCGAAATCCGCGGATACGTCTACGTGCGCTGGGGCGACGACACCAAGGGCTTCGTCGGCGAGGACGCGGCCGGCCTGAAGGAAATTTACGTCGAACCGGACTACTGGGGCGACGGCATCGGCACGCACCTGCTTGAACACGCGCTCGACAGACTCCCCGATTCAGTCGAGGCGGTCAGACTGGAGATGCTCTCCGGCAATGACGTCGCTCGCGGCTTCTACGAGTCCCACGGCTTCGAACAGGTGGACACCACGCAGTTCGAACTCGACGGCGAAGCCTACCCCACGGACATCTACGAGAAACGGCTGTGACACCGGCAACGAAAGCATCCGCGGCCTGAGCGGTCTGAAAGACCCGAGGGCCGCGGTTCACTGCGCGAGTGAGCGGTGCGCGGCGCGGAGCGCCGCGGAACACGCGAACGGGGAGTGCGCGACCGACTATCGGGAGGTCGCGGGAACGCGAGCGGGGAACGAAGTGACCCGCGAGCGCAGCGACCCGTGAGCAGCGAGCGAGCGCAGGCCGACGACCGAACGGAGCGCGTCAGCGCGGAGTGAGGGAGGAGTGCTTTTTCCCCAAGTTTTTGCCGAGGGGGTCGCCTCCGGCGACCCCCGCAGAGCAAAAAGTGGGTCTCACTGGAACATCCGCATGGGGCGGGCTTGCGTGGATTCGCCTTCTTCGGCTTCTTGCATGGCTTGGGCGAGGCGTTTTTTCTGTTCGCGGATTTCTTCCGCTCGTTCGACGAGTTCGTCGGTGGGGACGTCGATGTCGGCGATGGGCTCGATTGCTTGTTCGATGAGGCGTTTGGCGGCGGCGGGGTCGGGGAACTGGGGGTCGGATTCGACGACGAGGCCGGCGGCGTCGATGCCGTTGTTGCTGGCGTGGTTGATGAGGGCGCCGGTGGGGCCGCCGATGAGGCCGCGTTCTGGGGGTGTGGGGATGTCGAGGTCGTCGAGGTGGGTGGCGGTGGCGTCGCCGGTAGCGATGCCGAAGACGTCGGGGAGCGTGCTTGGGTCGCGGTCTTCGGTCGGGAGGCCGCTGAGGTAGAGTGGGGTGGCGTCGCGTTCGTCGAGCCAGCCGGTGAAGCACGCGGCGAAGTCGCTGCTGGCTTGCCGCGAGATGGGGACGTCGGACTGGAGTGCGAGGAGGTTGCGGTCGTGGTCGGCGTAGAGGCGGACTGGGGGGAGGACGTCGCGGGCGCCGTCGTCGTAGATGGCGACTGGGGGGACGCCGTCGCATTCGATGCTGGCGACGTACTCCATGTCGTAGGTGTCGACGAGGTGGTCGGTGGTGATTTTGCCGACGAGGCCGACGCCGGGGAGGCCTTCGACGAGCGTGGGTGAGTCGAGGTCAGGTTCAGTGATGACGCGGACTCGTGCCATGGTCGAGGGAACGGCCGGACGCGGCTTAAAATCGGGGGCGGAACGGTGCGCGCCAGCAGCTGGGCGTGTGGGTCTGTGGACTAGGGTGGCGCGGCGGGGGCGCGTTATTCTGGTGGTTCTTCGTTGAGCGAGCCGAGGAGGCCGGCGTTCGTGCGGAACTTGAGGACGTTGTGGATGACGGAGTTGCGGAGGTTCGAGACGACTTCGCCGTGTTCCTTGTAGAAGTCGTGAATCCACTTGGACTCCTGTTTGCGCGTGCGGAACATCATGACGGACTTCCACTGGTATTCGCCGTCCGAGAGGAAGTAGAACAGGGTGTTCTCGCTGTCGCGGATGTACTCCATGGCGTCGCGCCACTCGTCGGCGAAGTACTCGGGGTTGAACTTGAACTCGAAGAGCCCGAAGATGAAGTACTCCTCGTTGGGGACGATTGCTTCGCGGAACACGCCTTCTTCGCGCATCTTCCGGATGCTCTCGCTGACGGTGACGTGGGAGACGTCGATGT
>JBDGQF010000461.1:0-2327 GCA_042219255.1 Halobacterium sp.
ACCGTTTCCATGTCCGTGGATGGGCGCGGCCGACGAAAGGCGTTGTGCTACCCGTCGTCTCGTTCCGTTTCCGCCGCCCGGTCGTCGAGGTACGACCGGATGGCGTCGTCCGGAATGTGGTCGAGCAACCGCCGGTAGCCGCGCTCGGTGCGCGCTTCGACCGCCGCCTCGGTGAGTTTCGAGTCGAACGCGCGGTCGATGTGTTCCTCGCGGAGTTCTAGGTAGCGGTCGTCGTCGAGGCCGTGGTCGTCGCCGGCCTCGTTGTCGAACCACTCGCGCCAGCGGTCGCGGTCGCTCCACTCGCCGCTGAGCTCGCTGGCCTGTCGCCGCCAGTCGTAGTGCGTGGCGACGCCCTCGGGGTATCCGCGCCCGCGGCGGTGGTCGCTGATGAGGCTGCGGGCGACGTGCGCGCCCTGGCCGGCGCTCACGACCGCTTGCTCGCTCCGACTGTCGGTCGGCGACGCGACGTAGAGCCCCTCGATTGGCGTGCGGCCGTCGGCGTCCGCGAACGTCCGCGAGAGCTGTTCGTGTTCCTCGCCGTGGTGGATTTCCGTCTCGAACATGTCGCCGTCGTCCAGCGGCCGGAGGTAGGAGCCCTCGTACCACGCCGCGGCGACGACGCGGTCGGCGACCACGCGCCGGTCGGCGTCCGTCGCCACGACGAACGCGTCGCCGTCCGCACTGCGCGAGACCGACTCGACGGTCTCCGCGACGACGCGGCCGCCGGCTTCGGCGACGTGGTCGTGCAGGAGGTCGCGGAACGTCGCGACGTCGATGCCCGCGGGGAACCCCGGATAGTTCTCGAGGTACGCGCACCGCGGGAGCGCCGCGGGGCCGCGGTCGAACACGAGCGTGTCGAGGCCGTAGCGCGCGGTGAACACGGCCGCCGAGCAGCCGGTCGGGCCGCCGCCGACGACCACGACGTCGCGGCGGCTGTCGTCGTCGGTCACGTCAGACCGCCCCGTTCACGATTTCGGCGACGCGCCCGCGGTCGAAGAGAGTGCCGTCGAAGCCGTAGAGGTCGCCGGCGAGGCGTTCGGTCAACACGAGGTTCGTGATTGGGCCCTGGTAGAGGCCGCCAGCGCGGTAGACGTCGCCGTTCTCCACCGCGGTGATGCGGCTCGCGGCCTCGTGGGCTTCGAGGGAGGCGACGACGGTGTCCTGGAAGTCGCGTTCCGTCATCGGCTCGTAGCCGCGCAGCAGCAAGACCTCGGGGTCGACGTCGAGCAGCGTCTCCACGTCGATGGCGGCGCGCGTGGCGTGGAAGTCCTTGACGCCGCTGGCGGCGAGCGCGTCCCGGACGCCGAGGTCGCGGAGGTGCTTGAAGCCGGTGCCGTCCCCGATGACGTACGGGTAGAACTGCGTCGGTTCCTCGCCGACGCCCCAGACGACCGCGGCCTCGGGGCGCTCGCTGGGGGTGGGGACGACGGGTGCGAGATTCGACTGGAAGTCGTCGTGGACGCCCTCGAACGCCTCGAAGCGGTCGGTGCGCTGGAAGACGTGCGCGAGCTTCTCGAAGCACTCCATGAGCGAGTAGTACCGGTAGTCGTCGTGCCAGGGGTAGTGCTGGGCGTAGCTACAGTTCCCGAACAGCGGGCCGACGCGCTCCTCGACGCGCCGGACGTCCTCGGTCGTCCAGCCCTCGAAGCGGTTCGTGAGGAAGTTCGGGTCCATCACGTGGACGTCGGCGTCGAGTTCGAGGAACCGCTCGAAGCTGACGCCGTCCTGGTACAGCGACACCATGTCGCGCTTGTCGACGCCGACGCCGTCGATGCCGTCGTAGTAGTGGGTGTGGTAGCGGCCGGTCAGCCAGAGTGCTTTCGGCGGTTCGAGGCCGAGGGCGACGCCCATGTCCGCCCAGCTGCCGTTGTTCGCGACCCAGGTCTCCGGCACCGCGTCGAAGGTCACTTCGCCGACCGGTTCGATGGAGACGGCGTACGACGCCGTGGACGCGGTCGTGGTCTGTTCGGCGGTTCCGCCGGCTGACTCGGTGGTTGCGGCGGTCGTCTCTGGGGTGCCGGTCGTCGCGGTACTGTCGCCGCTCTCGGTGGTACAGCCGGCGAACGCGCCGGCTGCGGCGACGCCCGCGGCCGCGCGGAGGAGCCGTCGCCGCGTCAGTCCAGTGTCGTCAGTGGGGCCGTCCATGAGTTTAGGCTAGCCTAAACGTATTTAGTAACTCCGATTTTTAGGCCGACCAAAATACGCTGTGCGTCGTCAGTCCACGACCGCGCGGCCGCTGGTCGCGTCCTGGATGCGCTCGCGGAGCGCGGCCGCGTCCTCGCTGGCGACGGTCACGTCGAAGGAGACGTCCTCGCCGTACTCGGCGT